>CALRTD020000455.1:0-4004 GCA_943371015.1 Synechococcus sp. UW140
CTGATAATGCTTTTCTGAAAGAACTTGCGCTTAAAGTTCCGGAGGCAAACTATAAACTGAACTGATAGCAATATTTGTTTCACTGGAAAAATCCATTGAATGAGCACAGTTTTCGTAGCTGCTTGTCTGTATTTGTAAGATTTTAGTCGATTAAATCTGTCTGTTCACCAAAACATTGGTTTGATAATTCAGAAAAACTGATAATCTTGCACATCGAAAGCGGTCCCCCCTGCTGCCGGTCTTTGAACGAACGAATGCGTGCAATTTTCACTAAAAATTGCGCAAATACAGCAATGCGAAAGACCAACTACAGTTACGAAACAACTAGGTTCAAGATAGAACTTGCAGATGCAGGCTATATCCTTCTGACGTTTAATACGGGCACTACTGTTACAGAAAATGATGTGAAATTAGTATCCGAACGTATTAAATGGCTTACTAACGGTGGAGCTCATTGTTTACTGGTGGATATCAGTAACAATCCGATATTCAGTGAAGAGGTTCAGAGATATGCCGCTTCGCTCGATAATTATCATGAAAAGTATGCTGAAGCCATTGTTGTGAGCAGCAGCTGGCAAGCACGAGCAGCAAATTTGTACAGAAAATATCTTCGTAAATCACATTACGTTCAGCGCTTTTTTTATTCCAGAGAAAAAGCCATAAGCTGGCTAATGAAACAAAAGCCGGAGAATTAATCGCCTGAAATGCCTGTAAACACAGGCATTTTTCATTATTTCAAAAAAATATTTGGAACTTTAAGAAAAACGATTTTACATTTGCACCAGACAAAACAACAATGAACAAGAACTACAACAAGATGTGTAAATGTATGTGCCGCTTCGCTGAAGGGCGCTTCATTTGTGCATTTTGATGTAATCATCATAACCACAAAAAGCCCTTCAGCAAAAAGCTGAGGGGCTTTTTTCATGTACAGCATTTTCAACCAACCAAGTACACAACACAACCAATGAACCTGAAACCCAAATACAACACTGCTAACCGCATCGCCAAGAAGATGTGCTGCATGTGCTTTTCCTCCGGAGAGCGATGTTGATGCACAGTTTCAGGTGATTTTCACCCAAATGCACACAAAGCCCTCCGCAAACCGGGGGGCTTTTCTTTTTCTATTCAATCAGTAATCAATTCACAAAACCCATAATTAACATGTCAGCAAACAACAACTTCCGATTTGAAACTCTGCAGTTACATGCAGGACAAACACCAGACTCAGCAACCAATTCGCGTGCTGTTCCTATTTATCAAACCACATCGTATGTGTTTAACAGCAGCGAACATGGGGCTAATTTATTTGCCTTGAAAGAATTCGGCAACATCTACACCCGGATCATGAACCCAACTACTGACGTGTTTGAACAACGTCTTGCAGCGCTCGAAGGCGGTGTTGCGGCTGTTGCCACAGCATCCGGACAAGCGGCACAATTTCTTGCATTGCATAACATTCTATTGCCCGGCGATAACTTTGTGAGTTCATCATTTGTTTATGGTGGCACCTACAACCAGTTTAAAGTTTCATTCAAACGGCTAGGCATTGATGTTCGTTTTGCAGATGGTGATCATGCTGAATCATTTGAAAAACTGATCGACCAGAATACGAAGGCGCTTTATCTGGAGACAATCGGTAATCCGGGTTTCAATATTCCCGATTTTGAAGCAATTGCTGCTCTTGCAAGAAAGTATGACATACCGCTAATTGTTGACAATACTTTCGGAGCTGGCGGCTATCTTTTTCAGCCGCTGAAACACGGAGCGAATGTAGTTACCGCATCAGCCACAAAATGGATCGGCGGACATGGTACAAGCATTGGAGGTATTGTTATTGACGGCGGTAATTTCAACTGGGGCAATGGTAAGTTCCCGCAGTTTACAGAACCCAGCGAAGGCTATCACGGTCTTAAATTCTGGGAAGTTTTTGGCGAGGGTAATCCGCTTGGCCTTCCCAACATTGCCTTTGCTATTCGGGTGCGTGTTGAAGGCCTGCGCAGCTTTGGTCCGTCGCTGAGTCCGTTCAATGCTTTTCAACTGCTGCAAGGGATTGAAACACTTTCATTGCGTGTGCAGCGCACGGTTGATAATGCACTGGCCCTGGCCGGGTGGCTTGAAAAACATCCGCGTGTGCAGTATGTAAACTATCCCGGCCTTGATTCTTCGCCGTACCACACACTGGCAAAAAAATACCTTAAAAACGGATTCGGCGGAGTACTCAGCTTTGTACTGAAGGGAAATAAAGAAGATACATCGCGCTTTATTGATGCCCTGAAATTGGTAAGCCATCTTGCCAATGTGGGCGACAGCAAAACGCTCATTATTCAGCCCGCTGCAACCACACACCAGCAGCTCAGCGAAGCTGAACAACTTTCGGCTGGCGTTACTCCTACACTGCTTCGCATTTCACTCGGCATCGAACACATCGATGATATTAAAGCCGATCTGGAACAGGCATTTGCTGCAGTTTTTGAAGAGCAACTGCAACAAGCCTGAATCAGAATGAAGTTCTGCATTTCACAATAAATCAAAATAACCATGCTGCAACAAGGCAAACAAAAAATCAAACAGGCCGTTCCGCATCCTGATTTAATGCAGGTGCTGTATGATGAACTGTTTGCCGAACAACAACAAACTATGGCAACTATTTCTTTCAGTGTAAACGGGCAAACAACTGCCAACTCAACATTCACCACCCGTGCAGGCAACGTTTCTATTGTAACCGCGCAACAGGCAGGATCAAAACACTTTCCTGATCCGGCTGAATTGCTGCTTGCGGCTTATGCGTCTTCGTTTGCACAAATCCTTCAGCTTGCCGCCGAAGAACAGTTAATTGAACTGCAAGGCATCACAATTACAGCAAGCGGAGAACTTGATCCTGCATGGTTTCTGGGATTAGCCAAAACAGCAAGAGCCGGACTGCAAAAAATCCAGCTTACAGTAAAGCTCAACAGCACTGCAAATCCGGAAGAACTGGTGAATTTATTGCAGGTGGCAAGAGACAGAAGCCCGGTAGCCGATAATCTGGCACAACAAACACCCATCGGCTTTACACTGGAACTCTCAGAAGTACTTGCCAATTAACAGGCAGCACTAATTTTCGGTTGTACACAGTAACTGCCTGTGCGCAAAGCAGGCAAAGCACAGCAGGCTGATAAGGCAACCGGCGCGGAGTGCACAGTGCGGATATGAATGAATTTCATATCCGCACGCAACTCCTTTGTGTAATGTGGAATGATGAATGCTGAGTGTTGAATGAAAAGGAAGAGGACTGGCTTCTCCAGAAAGTGTAAAGTGAAAAGTGTAAGGTGAAAAGTGAAATATACTTCCTCGCTTTGCTCGGAGATTTCAAGCTTTTTTAAAATCGGGGCTTAAATTTTGCTTTGCAAAATTTTGATGGACTTATTGAAGTTGAATGTGCGAAAAAGAATCGTAGGGTTGAGCGAAACGAAAATTTTCATTCATCACTCATCACTCATCACTCAACACTCAACACTCATCACTCAACACTCAACATTAAAATACGCTTTATGCTTTGCACTTTACACTTATTTCAGCGTTGAGCAAACTGAAGAGGCGTTTTGAGGTTTCGTTGGTGTATCGTTTTTGTCTGTATGTGCCCACCCATTGGATTCCGCGGATAGCGTTTGTGAGAAAAACTTCGTCGGAGTTGAGCAGGACGCTCATTGATAAGGGGACTTCATAAACAGCTATGCGGTTGGCTTGCGCAAGTGCCATTACTTCGGCGCGCATCACGCCGGCTACACAGCCTTCGGTAAGCGGACAAGTATAAAGTACACCATTTTTTACGGCAAAAAGATTGGAGGCTGTTGCTTCAATTACGTTGCCGTGATGATTGAGCAGGATGCAGTCATCGAGCTGCTGATCACGGGCGTGAATTGCGGCAAGCACGTACATCACAGCATTCGATGATTTGATATTGGAGAGTTTATTGATTGGCTTTCGCAGATCCTGATAAAGATCAATGGATAGCCCCTTTT
>CALRTD020000456.1:0-3992 GCA_943371015.1 Synechococcus sp. UW140
GTATGAGGGTTTTGTTAGCAAAACATACAACTACGCATCAATAGACACCCTGCAACTCGAAGGGGTTTATGATGTTATATTGATTCAGGACACGATAAACAAAATTGTAGTAAACGGTCCTGAACGTGTAGTCAACAAAACCGACTTAACAAACGAAAACGGCACACTTCGCATTGATACACGCGGCAATGGCCAAATGTTTCATCCGCGCGAAGGCAATACACGACTGTATGTGCACGTAACCGCCATAAAACTCATCAATGTTTTTGAAACATGTAGTATCAGCACCCCGGTTCCGCTTACCGGCTATGAAATCGGCGTAATCAGCAAAGCCCGCACCATGGATGTGGATCTGAAACTGAATTGCACCGTGTTTTATTACTGGAACAACCCTGTGGGCGGACGGATAACACTTCACGGGCAGGTGAATGAACTAAAAATCTGGAATGCTGGTCTTGCCCGAGTTGACGCAGGTGATTTGCAAGCCGAATTTGCAATAACCGACAATGGCTCACAAAATAATTGTACTGTAAATGCCCGTCAGCAAATTATTTACAGCCTTACCAGCATTGGAAATATTCTGTATTACGGAAATCCGCAACTGGTAGCCGATAAAGTAACCGGAACCGGACAAATACTGCGGGCAAACTAGACTGCACTTGAGGCACGATGCTTGTACATGAACTTAAAACTTATTGGCAACGAAAATGATCCGACTGTTTTTACTTTTTATCCTTCTGCCTGCAGTATGCACAGCTTCGGCTCCCGACACAACTGTAGATTACTTTTCCGATAAATCAATCCGCTACGAAGACCATATTTACGAACCGGCAATCCGCACTGTTATTCTCAGCAGTAATCCCGGTTCGCTCAGCGATGCTGTCATCCGCCTCGGCTCCGACGATCAGCTCTATTTACTGTTTGATGATCTCGACGGCGATTTCAAAACATACAGCTACACTGTAGTACATTGCAGCTATGATTGGGAACCGAGTAATTTATCGGTAGCAGACTTTATTGATGGATTTCAGGATCAGCCAATCACCGATTACCGATTTTCGCGAAATACTTTACAGAAGTTTACCAACTACCGCGCAAGTTTTCCGCACGATAACTTCAAACTTCTGTTCTCCGGAAATTATCTGCTCAAAGTGTATCGCGATAATGATCCTGAAAAGTTGATACTTACCCGCCGCTTTATTGTCAGCGAAGAAATTGTTTCGTTAACCGGAAGCGTTCATCCCGCAACAATTGTAAGCGACAGAAATTTCAAGCAGGAAGTTGATTTCAAAATCAATACCGGCAATGCAATCAGCAACCCATTTTCAGAGCTGAAAACCGTAATTCGCCAGAATGGCCGCTGGGACAATGCGGTAATGAATCTTCAGCCGCAGTTTGTAAACGGCAGCGAACTTACCTACGACTATGAAGACGTAAATGTGTTTCGCGGTGGCAATGAGTTTCGCTGGTTCGATACACGAAGCATGCGCTACCAAACCGAACGCGTGCAAAACATTGAAATGGGCAGCGACGGGAAAAAGCACGTCTATCTGCTCACCGACGAAAAACGAACTTACAAACGCTACCTCAACAATCCCGACCTGAACGGACGCTTTATGATCAACTCGTTCGACGGCGGCGACAGTATTACCGAGGCCGACTATGTGTATGTGCACTTTTTCCTGAAATGGGAAATTCCGGCCGAAGAAGGCGATCTCTATGTTTTCGGCGCCATGAGCGACTGGCAGTTTAAGCCCGAGATGAAAATGATTTACAACTACGAGCGCCGCGGCTACGAAGCCATGGTGCTGCTCAAACAAGGCTTTTACAACTATGAGTTTGTTCTGCGCCGCGATAATCAAGCCGCTGCCGACGACTATTTTGCTGAAGGAATGCACCAGGAAACCGAAAATACATACGTTGTTTATGTTTATCAGCGCAAACCCGGAGCGAGATACGACAGGCTTGTTGGAATTAAACGCTTCTCGTCGCGGCCGCAGTAATACCTGTTTTTTCTGAACTTCAGAACTACTGAATACCAGCACTTTAATCTGATTATCAACTTTTTAACAAAACACGGAAGCACTATTAAGCATTAATTAATACAACCTTTCTGTTATTTAGTTGTTGAAATTGATAAGTGTTTTGTAAAATTGTTGAAACCAAACCCTTCAGGCATGGTTACGCGCGTTACACATGGCATCAAAATTTCGGTTCAGAGCCGTTATGAAGAAGCCCATTCACGTCCCGGACAGCAACACTATTTTTTCTCATATCAGATTGAAATTGAGAACAATGGTGAATACACTGTTCAATTATTGCGTCGTCACTGGTTTATTTTCGACTCGGCCGGAATGCGGCACGAAGTGGAAGGCGAAGGCGTAATTGGTCAGCAGCCTGTTCTCGACCCGGGTGAATCTTACACTTATGATTCGGCCTGCAATCTGACAAGCGAAATAGGAACAATGCACGGAGCCTATCTCTTCCGCCGCGAAGTTGACGGCTATCTGTTTGAAGTTCAGATTCCCAAGTTCGAACTCATTGCACTGCATCGTCTCAACTAAGCGAAAGTTTTTTTGCAGTTAGTCTGAATGACCAGCATCCCGGAACCAGTTCGGCAACGTTGTTATTCACCTACTTTAACCTCAATTAACTTACCGCTCATCAAATCCATTCGCACAAGGCTGAGATTTAGGGTAACTTTGCATCCGATACCGATTCAACAGTCACATGCGATTATTTCTACTACCGGCTTTTTTGCTGGTCTCTTTTTTCCTTTCTGCTCAGCAACCTGCACAGCGCGATACTACACGGCAAAAAGCAACTCCTGCTGCCAAGCCAAAACCAATTATCGGCAAAGTAATTGGCATCATTTCCGACAGTACAAACGGCGATGCGCTGGAATATGTAACGCTCACCGCCTTTTCATTGCCCGACAGTGGTTTTGCAGGCGGCGGCATTACCGATAAAAACGGACAATTCCAGATTGCTTTACCGGCAGGACGTTTTTACCTGCGCATTTCGTTTATCGGCTACGTCACAAAATTCTCAAAATCATTTGCTGTTACTCCGCAAGCCACGCAAGCCGACCTCGGCCGCATTGCCTTGGGTACATCTTCTCAGCAACTCAACACAGTTGAAGTTTCAGATACACGTTCTGACTATTCAAACAGCATTGATAAAAAAGTGTATGATGTAAATCAGAACATCACCAATGCCGGCGGAAGTGCTACAGATGTATTGCAAAATATTCCTTCTGTTGCAGTTGATATAGACGGAAAAGTGAGTTTGCGCGGCAGTGAAAATGTAACCATACTTATTGATGGTCGCCCCTCCGGAATTACCGGCAGCGACAGGCAGGCGGCATTGCAGCAGGTTCCGGCAAGTATGATTGACCGGATTGAAATCATAACCAATCCATCGGCCAGATACGACGCACAGGGTATGGCCGGAATCATTAATATCATTACAAAAAAAGATGCCAAGAAAGGACTCAACGGATCTGTAACAATTGGTCAGGGCTCAAACGGAAAATATAACGGAGCGCTCAACCTCAACAGCCGGATGAAGAAAGTGAACTTCTACACCAACTACAACTGGAGAAGTGATGATCGCTGGTCAGAACGTTTACTCAATCAGCACACATTCACAGCCGATACCAATTTTTACTTCATCACTACAGGCCGCGGTATTTCAAACGATATGTCGCACACCGGCCGCATCGGTGCCGATTTTTTCATCAATAACTACAATACGCTTTCCATATCGGCCGGCGGCAACTTCAGACGAGATAATCGTGATGACAGCTTAAGCTATTTCTTTCTCGATGAAAACCTTGCTACTTATTCCGGCTTCAACCGCATCACAGTTGAGCGGCAAAAAGCTGCCGGCGCTGATGTGGCACTTGACTTTGCAAAGTCATTTCCCGGAAGCCAGCGCAAACTAACAGCTGCGGCCTCTTTTTCATACAACACCCGCCGCGACCGCAACAA
>CALRTD020000457.1:0-3938 GCA_943371015.1 Synechococcus sp. UW140
GCGTTAGCAGAATAAATGAATTGCTGCGGGTTGGTAGCACCAGGAGCGAATTCGCAATTGGTGATGAAGTGACCTGTAGAACCGTTAACTGTAGAAGGAGCTGTAAACTGTACAGTTCCGAGTGCGGTTCCGGTGTTCACACCACGTACTTTGATGTAGTTAAGTCCGCAGTTAAGCGCATCTCCGCCGATCTGAACAGCAGCACCTGTTGTAGATGTGTTCTCGATGGTGAGGTGGCTAACAGTACCAACACTGCCCGGACGACCATCAAACGAAACAAAGTTTGTTCCGTTGAAGTTAATTGTCTGAGCAGCATTGCTGGTAATAGAAAGGTTGGTAGCACCAATTTCAGGACGTACTGTAATGGTGTTTGTAGGACCGTTACCGAGGAAAGGAATGGTAAGCGGGAAAGTTTCAACAGTGCTTACATAAGCAGCCTGAAGATCAAATACGAGCGGACAGCTTACACCGTTTGCGGCTACTGCTGCAAAAGCAGCTGTAAGCGAAGTATAAGCACCTGTAGGTCCTACAGTGAATGTACCGCAAAGTGTTCCAGGCAATGTAGCTTGTGAACCTGATACTGCCAGAGAAGGTGTAATGGCTACTGCATATACACGATAATAGTAAAGTGTGGCAGAAAATAAACCTGTTTGGTTCAATGTGTAAGGACCACCTGTAGCTGCTGTTGTGGTTGAAGCCACTGTTCCGGCAGGTACAAAGTTGATGTTATCAAGTGAACGCTCAACATAGAAAGATGTTTCGTTGGTTGAGTTATCCACCCAGTTCAGCGTCATGGCCGACTGTGTTACCCCTGTAAAGGTAAGTGTAGTGGGAGCTGCGGGAGCCGCCGGAGGTGTCCATGTATAGGTCTGACCGCTGGCCGGAACGAGAGCTGCATTCATCTCGCAGGTTGACGAGTTAGCTGTACCTGCAATTGATGTTGCCCAGGTTTGTGAACCATTGCTTACAAGACGGTTGTTGAAGTCAGCTGAGCTGTTACCGCGCAGACCTACTTCAAATAAACCTGCAAGCTGGTTGCAAATTGTAGAACCATACACTACATCAACCACATTCGATGTCTCTGAAAGACGAATCTGGAAATTGTAAGTATCAGTTCCTGATGAACTCGGGAAATCATCGTAGTTGGTCCACTGTACAACAAGTGTACGGTTCGGCGCTGTACCGATAGTGATAAACTGAAGATTACCGGTGGTTGCGTCACCCTGAATGTCGGCATTCTGAGCAGAAATAACGTTGTTGCTTGAACCAAAGCTCAATGAGTTGTATGAGCTGTTCACCGTTGTTCCCAAAGCAAGGAAACCATTCGAGTTTACACTGAATTTAGTGTAAGCTACACCATTATACCAAAAGGTAAAACCAATTGGATTGTCTGGAAAGCTGGTGTCGTCGTTACCTGGTACACCAAGCGTTGTGCCTCCGGATACCGCAGTATAAGTTCCCGACGATTGCGAGAAAGAGTAGGTGGATACCTGAGCCTGCGCTGCAAGTCCTAAACCAACTACACCTATCAACGCCGTACAGAATCGCTTATACACGTTTCCTGACCAGCCTAATAAAGAGTACGTTCTCTTCATGGGGTGAAGATTTTTTTAGTGAAATGGATAAATAAGTGTTGCCTGATTATTGGCGGAAAGTTAGGGAAAAAAACCACTTATGAAATACCCTTTGTTAATAACTTGGGTCTTATTAACGCGTAAACAGCAGTTTTTTAATTCAGGAAAGCGTAATAATTAGAAATACTAAATGGCTGATAAATAATATTTTAATACGTTTCAGGTTGAGTTTTCGCAGAAATATATGTGTATACCGGTATCCCTGCTTATTAACAAGTAAAACCCTAATTTTAACCGTCAAATCGTTACCAATTATTTAACGATTACCGAAAATTGAACTTCCAACTCGAATCATATTACTGTCTTCACGTATTGCAATTTTCCAGTCGCCGCTCATTCCCATGGAAAGAATGCTTAATTCCGTATTTCCCTTGTTCTGTAATTGCTTGTAAAGACTGGCAACACGTTTAAATTCGTTGCGGATTTTTTCTTCATCATCTGTATGGGTTGCCATCGCCATTAATCCGCAAATCTTTGTGTGACTGTATTTTGCAAAGGCGTTAGTTTCAAACAGCTGCTCTGCTTCATACGGATCAAAACCAAATTTAGTTTCTTCGTCAGCAATAAAGATTTGGAGCAATACCTGAATAACACGTCCGCAGCGCTCTGCCTGTTTATTCACTTCTTCAAGCAATTTCAAGCTGTCAACAGAATGAATCAGGTGTACAAAAGGAGCAATGTATTTGACCTTATTTGTTTGCAAATGCCCGATCAGGTGCCATTGAATGTCTTTAGGCAGCTCCTCATATTTCGCAACAAGTTCCTGAACTCTGTTTTCTCCGAACACCCGCTGCCCGGCATTGTAAGCTTCAAGCACTTTTTCGGGAGGATGTGTTTTCGAAACGGCTACCAGTGTTACTCCATGTGGTAAACTATTCTTTAGTTCTGAAAGTCGCTCTGCAATGGTTGTCATGGTTATTATTCGTGCTGACTTAAGCTGTAAATCACTAATCCGCTGCGCATTTTGGGTTCAACCCAGGTTGTTTTCGGGGGCATAATATTTCCGGTATCTGCAATGCGCTTAAGTTCCTGCATGGCTACCGGATATAATCCAAATGCAACTTTGAACTTCCAGTTATCGACCTGATTTTTTAATTCTTCCGGGCCCTTAATTCCGGATACGAACCCGGCTCGTTTATCTGTCTTCAAATCCTTAATTCCGAGGATTGGGTCGAGAATATATTTTGAAAGCAGATAGGCATCGAGCGATTCAACAGGCTCCGAATCGCTGGCTCTTCCTGCACGCAAATGCAGTAAATACCAGATTCCGTCGAGATACATGCTGAACACGTGTTTGTGCTCCGGCTGAACAATTGAGGTACCTGCTTTCCGAATCTCAAAATCGGTTTCCAGCAGCTTCAAAAACTCCGTTTCAGTGAGCCCGTTCAGGTCTTTCACTACCCGGTTAAAATCGTAAATCCGAAGCTGTGATTCAGGAAAAAACACGCCGAGGTAAAAGTTCCAGGGTTCTTTCCCAGTATAATTTCCGGCCAGTTCGCGCCGTTCTTTGCCGAGCAGTGCAGATGAGGCTGAACGGTGATGCCCGTCGGCAATATACACAGCCGGAATACCCGCAAAGCGCTCCTGCAAACGTTCTACCTGCTCGGGCTGGTCAACTATCCAAAGTGTATGCCGAACGCGGTCGGTAGTTGTAAAATCGTAATCGGCCCGGCGCTCGGTGGCCAGCATCATCATGGTGTTGATTTCGGCATCGTCGGGATAGCAGAACAACACCGGCTCAGCATTGAAATCGCAAACACTCAGGTATTCTTTCAGCTTGTTTTCCCGCTCAGTGAGTGTTTGCTCGTGAATTTTAATTACTCCGTTGAAGTAATCATCAATGCCGGTTTTGGCAATTATGCCGGTGTAGGTATTCCCCTGTTTGAACTGACGGTAAACATAGTAAGCAGGCTTATTATCCTGTTCAAAAATACCTTCGGCATAAAACTTTTCCCAGGTACTTTTTACTTTTTGCAGCCTTTCGGGCGAACCGGGCTTTGTACGTTCTCCGTCAGAAAAATCGGGATTGATGACGTGCAAAAAAGTGTAAGGATTACCGCGCAGCTTCTCGTTTAAGTCGCCGCGGCTGTAATTGTCAACCGAGCGCGAAGCTACAAGGTGAACCTTATCTGCTGCCGGCCGTATGCCGCGAAACGGGAGAATGCTTGCCATATTCAGCAGTGCTGTTGGTTAGGCCAATGCGGCGATAATGCGTTCGGCCAGTTCAACCCCGATGCGTTCCTGCGCTTCGTCGGTTGCTGCACCGATGTGCGGTGTGAGCGAAATTTTGGAATGCGTCAGAAT
>CALRTD020000458.1:0-3916 GCA_943371015.1 Synechococcus sp. UW140
CGTTGGTGAATGATTTGGATATGACCATGACCGATCCGTCGAACACCACCTGGCAGCCCTGGGTACTCAACTTTACACCGCCGGCATCCAACCTGAGTGCAGTTGCCACACGCGGCACAGATGTCCGCAACAACCACGAGCAGATTACACTCGAAAATCCGGCTGCCGGCAACTACACCGTTACCGTAAACGGAACAGCAGTTCCCTCAGGCCCGCAGTCATATTACCTCGTTTGGTATTTCGAGCCGGCTGATGAATTGATGCTTACATATCCGAACGGCGGCGAAGGCTTTGTGCCTAGCGAAACCGAAACCATCCGCTGGGATGCTCTTGGTAACAACGGCACTTTCAGCCTCGATTACACAACCAACAATGGCAATACATGGCTGCCAATAACAAGCGGTATCAATGCATCGCTGCGTTATTTCGACTGGATTGTGCCCACGCACGTAAGCGGCGAGTGCAAAGTACGCATAACACGCAACAGCGCCAGCGACGAAAGCGATGCACTGTTCAGCATGCACCGCGTTACTTCAAACATTACAGTTGTTTGGTCGTGCCCTGATTCACTCATGCTGCGCTGGAATCCGGTAGCCGGAGCAACCAGTTACGATGTAATGATGCTTGGTTCAATGTACATGGATTCAGTAACAAGCAGCACCGTTGACAGCGCCGTTGTACGCAACCTCAACAACACAAGCAATACCTATTGGTTCAGTGTACGCGCACGCGGTGCGCAAAATGCTGTTGGCCGCCGCGCCATTGCTATCGAAAAAACACCTGGCATTGCTTGTCCCGGCGCATTTGATGCTGAACTCACCAACGTAACAGCACCCGAAACAAGTTTCGCATCGTGCATGAATGTGAGCAACCTGCCGGTAAGTATTGTACTCACTAACCCGGGGTTAACAACGCTTACCAATATTCCGGTTGGCTTCCGTCTTAACAACGGAACACCTGTAAACGAAACCTACACCGGCACACTTGCACCATCGGCAACTGTTACATATACTTTTACGGCTACGGTTTCAATTACAACACCGGGTACGAACACGCTCGATATTTGGGCTGCATATCCGAATGATATCAATACAGTAAATGATACGCAGCAATTAACGATCAACTACGGCACAACACCAGCAGTACTTCCGCCGTACAGCGAAAACTTTGAAAGCTTTGCACTGTGCAATTCGTCCAGCAACTGTGAACTTACAAACTGTCCGCTGGGCAATGGTTTGGTAAACGTAACCAACGGAGCAGGTGATGATATTGACTGGCGTGTGTTTGAAGGAGCAACACCATCAGCATCAACAGGCCCGTCGGTTGATTTTATTCCCGGAAATGCAATTGGTAATTACGCTTACCTCGAAGCCTCAAACGGCTGCACATTTAAAACAGCTGTACTGCTCACACCTTGTTTCGACCTGAGTGCAACAGTTAATCCAACCTTTACAATGGGCTATCACATGCAAGGCGCAAACATGGGCGAACTGCATGTTGATATTTATGCAAACGGCGCCTGGACGAACGATATTTTTGTGCGTACCGGTAATCAGGGATCAGCATGGCAGCAGGCTATTGTTTCGCTTGCGGCATACAATACACAAACAGTAATGTTCCGCATTCGCGGCATTACCGGTGCCGATTACGACAGTGATATGGCTATTGACGCTATTGCAGTAACCAACTCTGTTGATGTACAGAATCCGCTTGCAGCAGGTTCAATAAATGTATTCCCGAATCCGGGCAACGGAATGTATAATGTACAGATCAGCGGTGCTGCACAGCAATATACTTTTGAAGTATATGACCTTAGCGGTCGTATGCTTATTCAGCAGCAAAATCAGGCAGCTTACGGCCAGCTCAACACACAGATTGATATGAGCAGCTATGCAGCAGGTTCTTATCTCCTGCGCATTTCTGATGGCGACAATGCACAATTTGTAAAACTGCAGAAGTCGGAATAATTCGTTACTGAAATTTAGAAGTACATTTTCAAAGTAGTATCCCCTGTTTTTATCTGCTTACTTCATGTAACAGATAAAAGCAGGGGATAGTTGTTTTTCAATAGGAGGCAATTACAAATCATGGGCATCTCTAAAAACCTCAAGATGGAGCGTTTTTAAGATGCCTTGGTTTCAATAAACAGGAATGGTGTATAGAAAAGAAAGTGAAAAACTGCAAGATTAATGATTTTAATTTGCGAAAAATGCAATTCAATTTTCAGTGATTGTATTAAATGCAAATATTCTTATAGTTATTAACAGTTCTTGTAAGCTTATTATATAATTTAATTATTTAAGAATACGCGACATGATTTATCAGGTTTCTAAACTAATAAGCGAGAATACATTTGGTATGTAGATTATTTAAGACGGACAGAAATGATTTTAAGTAATCATTAAACGTAAGTAAACACATATCAAAATGAAAACCATGAAAACAAGAAACTCACTATTCATTCTCGCGCTCACTTTCAGCAGCGTTCTTTCTGCCACAATAAAAACATCTGTTATTGATGGCAACTGGAGTAATCCATCCATCTGGGTTCCAGCCGGAGTTCCTTCATCAACCGACGATGTGGTGATTGGATCGAATGTAACGGCCAACTCAATGAACACAATTGCTAATCCATCTTTCACAGTTAACGCCGGAGCTTCTTTTGTTGTAAGTACGGGTACACTTACTTTTTCCAACAACAGTATTTCCAACTCAGGAACTATAGTTGCTCAATCGCTCTGGCTCAATTATAACTTCTCTTTTTTTAACTACGGCCAGATTATTGTAAACGGGTCATTCGATTGTGAAGGTCCGATTAATAATACAACAGGAGGTACTATTTGTATAACGGGACAATTGAGTGTAGTGGATCTACTCACAAATGCAGGAAGCATTCGTATGGATTCATTGTTTAACATCACTACTGTTATCAACAGCGGACGAATGTGTATTTCGAATGTGTTTTTTAATGCCGGATCAATATTGGGAAGCGGGGATATTTGTGATGCTACTCCAAACGGATTGAATGATGCGCCTTTGGGCATTGTTGATATTTCAATTACTCAATGTCAGGTTGGTCCCTGTTCATCGTGTGTTGCGCCTGCTTCTGTTGATGATGTGAATCAGCTTGCAGCAAGTTTGGTAAATATATTTCCGAATCCCGGAAATGGTGTTTATACTGTTCAGATCAAGGGTGCTGCAGAGCAATATACTTTTGAAGTATATGACTTTAGCGGTCGTATGCTTATTCAGCAGCAAAATCAGGCAGTCTACGGCCAGCTCAACACTCAAATTGACATGAGCGGTTTTGCCGCGGGCACTTATCTCCTGCGTATTTCTGACGGCGACAATGCACAATTTGCAAAACTGCAAAAGTCAGAATAATACTTCCTGAAATCTAATTATTAGCTAAGGCTAAAGTGAAGGCCATGCATCGTTTAGGTGCATGGCCTTTTTATTTTTGCAGCAGAATACGCGCTGCTTATACTATTGATATTTACGAAATGAGTAGGGGTGGTGTTGTTTTCTGTTGTCCTTGTTTAAAATTATAACTATGAAAAAAATTACACGTTTTAGTTTCATTTTGTTTTTGCTTGCTGCAACTTCGGTTCATGCGCAAACACGAACATCAATTGCAAACGGCAATTGGAATAATCCCGCAATCTGGAGTCCGGCCGGTGTTCCGCAGCTTACGGATGCAGTCATCATCATCAACAACCAGGTTACGTTTACCCAAAACATCATGCACGGCAGTACAGAGTTTCGTATCAATGCCGGAGCTTCACTTGTAAGTACAGGACAAGATACATTAACACTGGGTTGTGATCTGGCTGTGATCAATGGTTATTTGCAAGCTAATGTAATCATCAGCAGTACAAACGACAGTACCGTAAATTCAGGAACTATTACAGCCGGC
>CALRTD020000459.1:0-3911 GCA_943371015.1 Synechococcus sp. UW140
TTCCAAATCAGGAAAGTCAACCTGATCACGCACTGCAACAAAAAGTCAACCGGCTATACTTACAGGATATTACCACCTGCAAACAGATAACACTTTGTACAGATTTTGATGGTACTTCCACTGGTACAATTCTTCTGTTAGACCAAATCATTAAAGAAATAAACCGGCTGAAAAAAGAAAAAATAATTGTTACGGATATTGTATTTCCGACATTATGCCGAATAGGGAGAAATTTTACAACAGTTGATTTCTTTCAATCCCACATGAAGAAAAGGAGTATAAATATTCATGTAGCAGAACCCTATCCCGTTCCTCCCAAAAAAATGCAAGAATATTTTATAGCCATAAACCCTAAAAAATATTAACTACAATGGTCAAACACAATCCTATTTATTGTCAGAAAGGCTCTGGCCAATGTGAACTACTGCAAGGTCTGATAACTGATGCAGTTTTGTATCCACCCAATGCTTACCGTAGAACGCTGCATGGCTATTCTCAACCGGAAACGAAAAGTACCTTTCACAAAAGAGCAGGTACAACTGATCCGCGAATGGCTCGAAGCAATGGTTCGCATCAATTGCGAACTCATCAAAAAACGTCAATCGCCGGGGGAGTAATCCTCCGGCTTTTCTATTTCAATAACAACTAAACTCCTCGATCATGTCTTCACAATTCAAAGGAAAAACAGCCATCATTTATGACAGGGTTTCATCGGACGAGCAGTTGAAAGGCTACAGCCCGGCGTTGCAAAAAGAACTGCTTGCCCGTTTCTGTGAAATCAATCAGATGACTATTATTAAACCCTTCAGCGATGATTATACGGGAAAAACGTTTAACCGTCCCGGCTTTAATGCACTGCTGAAATTTGTAAAAGAGAACAAAGGCAAAATTGACTTCATGCTTTTTACCAACTGGAGTCGCTTCGGGCGCAATATTCATGAAGCCTATAATGCCATCGATCAACTGGCGCGTTACGGTGTTACTGCACAGGCTATCGAACAACCGCTGAATATGAAAGACCCTGAAAGCACCGTTCTGCTTGCAATGTATCTTTCAATGCCGGATGCTGAAAACAGACGACGTTCAAAAAACACAATCGGCGGTATGCATAAGGCATTGCGCTCCGGCAGGTATATAGGTAATGCACCGAAGGGTTATCTGAATAAACGCGACAGCCAAAACAAACCTATACTGATTCCTGATCCGGTTCGCGCACCGATTATTCGTGAGGCGTTTGAACGCTTTGCTGCCGGAAATTGTACCGTGAAAGACATCATCACTTTTCTGAACAGTAAAGACATAAAATGTTCAAAATCGCAGGGATATGAAATGCTGCGAAATCAGGTGTACATGGGTAAGATTACTGTACCGGCAAGCGATGAGCAGCCGATAACGGTTGTAGACGGGATTCACGAAGCGATTGTTCCTGCTGCCAGCTTTTACAAAGTACAAGACATCATTGCCGGACGTAAACGAAGCTTTCCCAAACAAACCAAATGCCAACCAGAAGAATTGCCCTTACGCGGTTTTCTGGTTTGCCCGGAATGTGGAGGATCGCTTACCGGCAGCAGTTCGAAAGGCTACAACGGAATCTACTACTACTATCACTGCCAACCACCCTGCAAGGTGCGTTTTAATGCAAAGGGTGCTAATGAAGAATTTGTTCGCTTGTTGGAAGAAGTACGAATGGACTCAAGCGTAATCGAACTGTATCAGGAAATGCTAAATAAAGCCCTGAAAATGGATGGGGCTGATGCAGATAAAATGAGGAAGGAATTAGAGCGGGAAATAGCCGCTGAAGAAGCTAAAAAGAATGAAGCCCTTGACCTTTTACTGAACCGGAAAATAGAGGCCGAAGATTTTCAGTTAGCCAAACAAGCCTGTGAAAAAAGACTCGCCCTGTTAGCCGAAAAACGCGAACAGATCGCTTGTGTGGACACTGAATTGGCAAGCAGGGCTAATGAAGGCTTAAACCTGCTGAAACGCTTAGACTGCGCGTATTTGACGGCTACTCTGGAAGCCAAAAAACAGATAATTAGTTCGATATTCCCGGAAAAACTTATTTTGACAAAAGAAGGGTATCGAACTACGAAAATGAATGATGCAGTTGCGTTGATTCTTACAAGTGGCGCGGGATTCAGGGGAAAAAAATTAGGACTGAATCGCAAATCTGCAATTCAGTCCTCTGAGGTAGCGGGGGCCAGACTCGAACTGACGACCTTCGGGTTATGAGCCCGAAATCATTTGTATCGATATGGTGCAATATTCTCTAAAATAGCCTTATTTGACGGAGTGTTAAGAAATATTGACACACGAAAAAACAGGATAAAATGCCATTTGTTGTACCTTTGTTGTACCAAATTATATCAGTATGGCTACAGTCAAAGTCGTGTTACGCAAGAAGATCAATAAAGATGGTACATCACCGCTTGCCCTGCGTATTACCAAAGACCGCAAGACCACTTTTGTGCATCTTGGCTATCATTTATCCCCCAAAGATTGGTCAGCGAACGAACAGCGTGTACGAAAATCCCACCCAAATTCTACACGGCTGAATAACTTTATCGTTTCAAAAATAGCCGAGGCCAGCAACACATCTCTTGACATCGAAAGCACCAACGAACAGGCCAGCGTCCAAACGATCAAACGTAGAATGCGACCTGAAACAGGGACTTCATTTTTTACTCAAGCCAATCAATATTTGCACATCTTAAAACAGACGGGTAGCTATGCGAGTTATATGACCGAGAAATCACGGTGTAATAAATTCAGAGAATTTCTCGATGGCAGAGACATTATATTTCCTGAAATTACAGCTTCACTACTTGAACAGTTTAGTGCGTATCTCAAGTCAGAGCGCAAGGTGAGCGAACGTACTGCTATGAATTATCTTTTGGTTATTCGCACCATTTTTAATCGTTCGATTGAAGATGGTATAGCGGATAAGAAAAACTATCCGTTTGGGAAAGGTCGTATCTCTATCAAATTCCCACCTTCAACCAAAGTTGGCAGCGAGACAGATGATGTCGTAAAACTTGAAACTGTAGTACTCGATAACCCGCGCTATGACCATGTCCGCAACCTCTGGCTGTTTTCCTTTTATTTTGCCGGGATGCGTATCTCGGATGTTTTACGCTTACGCTGGTCTGATATACGTGGCGGCAGATTGTACTATGCGATGGGGAAGAATAATAAAACTGGCTCTCTCAAAATCCCAGACAAAGCCATTGCCATCTTAAAAAAATACAAACACAGCCAAACCGCTAAAAATGATCTTATTTTCCCCGAATTAAAAACTATGCCTACGCTTGATAACACCTTTGCCGTGAAACGTCAGATTTCTTTTGCAGTATCACGCTTTGATAAAATTATGCGTGAGCGTATCATACCTATTGCTGGCATAGAATCAAAAATGTCTATGCACATCGCTAGACATACTTTTGCCACGCTGGCAGGTGATAAGATACCCGTACAGATGCTGCAAAAGCTATATCGCCACAGCGACATCAAAACAACAATCGGGTATCAGGCAAACTTTATTCACAAGGAAGCTGACGACGCGCTCGAAACAGTCATCAATAGCACTTTAGGTTAAGACGAGTTTTGAAAAACGCTACTGATATTTTCATTTGATGCTTACAACTGTTTTATTTTAGGGGCTTAAAAACTCCCCCTATGCAACAGGAAACTATAACCACTCTGAAAGACATTCTTATCCCCGCTTTATCCATCATTTTCGCGGGAGTAAGTATATATCTTAGCCACCGGCAGATGCGCTTAGAAATCAAGAAAAATATGCGCGTTCAGCATATTGATCGGATCAGGGATGAAACTGCTGAATTTCTAAACTTTCTGTTTCTTGCCAAAACAAATCCAGAAGAAGTTGATGTTCAAATCGGCACTCGTTCGTA
>CALRTD020000460.1:0-3903 GCA_943371015.1 Synechococcus sp. UW140
GCCCATCTCATCGCACTTCATGGCAAGGTTGAGCGCGGTTTGTCCTCCCATGGTAGGCAGCACAGCGTCAATTTTCCGCTCTTCCAGAATTTTCACAATCGACTGGGTAGTGAGCGGAAGCAGATAAATGTTGTCTGCCGTCACCTTGTCGGTCATGATGGTAGCCGGATTGCTGTTGATGAGCGTTACCTCAATACCTTCCTGCTTGAGTGATCGGGCCGCCTGTGAACCTGAATAATCGAATTCACAAGCCTGGCCGATGACGATCGGGCCGCTGCCGATGATGAGGACGGATTTGATGCTGTTGTCTTTGGGCATGGTCGTTGAGCCGTATAAAAATCACGCGAAGATAGACGAATCTGCTTGCCCCACCGCCCTTAATTGACGCGGGATTCAAACATTTTTTGAACATGTATAATTTAACCAGAAAAGCTATGGCGGTGTAACCCGAAAAGTGTATTTTTGTGCTTTGTTTCTAACCCTGCCTTCATTTTCTCAATGCAACTTCCGGCACCTGTAAAACCGGCTCGTATTTCAGCATTTCTGGCTGTTGGGTCGTTACTATTGCTGATTATTGGGATACTAGCTGAATATGTATTAATATACATATCCTCCAGAGGTATGACTTCAGAGACGTTCTTTTTTGTTCGAGATGCTTTTGTCATTACAGCACAGTTTATTTTTCTTGCCTTTATATTAACTTCTCAGTTTATTCCGATCTGGACCTATCAAATTTGCAAGAACGTTAGAACTATATCCGGCGGAGTAAAGCAGCCTCGTAAGCATCTAGCCACCTGGGGATGGTTTATTCCGGCACTAAATTTTTTCGTCCCATTTACTTCATTGCGGAGATGCTGGTCAATTTTACAGGCTAATTTCCCGGTTATCAAAAAACCAATTCCTGTTATGCTCTGGCAAATCGGATTCTGTGGTTTACTAATATCATCTCCAATAACATTAACGCTTCTATATATAGTTTTAAACCAAGATTTCTCCTTCGGGTTTATTACTCCTATTATTTTCTTCATTTCATTTCTCCTTGGCAGCATTTGCGGAATAATCAGTATTTTTCAATTCCTTCGTTTTGAAAAACTATCCTACAACCAATACTAACCCAACCTCAACACCCCGAATGGAAACTACAATTCTCCGTCCGAATGCCGAGCGAGCCAATATTGCCATCGTGTTTTTAGTTGTACAGCTTATCGCTTCGCTTGCATTGGCTGTTGTGCCTGCCTATATTCAATTTCAAATGCAGTCGGGCGAGCTGAGTGAGCTTTTGTATAAGTATCAGGACTTTTTACCGGGTGTGGTTGGATTGGCATTGATTATTGCGGCCATCGGATTAATCGAAACAATTTTAATGATCCGCTGGTTCCGCAGGGCTTATTTCAACCTGCACAGTTGCGGCATTCCTAATCTCAGACACAGCGAAGGCTGGGCAGCTGGTGCCTGGTTTGTTCCGATTTTAAATTGGGTGTGGCCTTACCAGATTATGGTTGATATCTGGAATTACACTCAATCATGGTACCAGCCTGATCCCAATAACTATGACCACAAACCGGCCAAACTTCCCGGTATTTGGTGGACACTCACTATTGGCGGAGTAGTTTTGGGATTCCTGTCCGCTTTCACCGGTGCCGGTTCTCCCAATGAAGTCAGCACATTTCTTTCGCTGCTGGCCAACATCAGCAGTCTGGCCGCGTCTGTTGTACTGATCCAGATTATCCGGCAAATGATTCCAATGGAAGCAGAACTCGAACGCCGTGCGCAGCAATATAATGTGGCAGTTGCTCAGCAGCGCGAAGAATACGAACGTTTGCAGCGCATGCAGCAGCCCGATCAGAACAATTTTCAGTAGTTCCTCATGAACTTTTTGTACAACAACAAATCACTGATCCGCATATTGCAGGTTGCGCTTTGGCTCTATGCGGTTGTTTATATCTGTTCTATCATTCAGATTTTTACACGACAAGGTGATCCGATAACATTTACTCCCGGTGATCCTGAAATTTTTGGTAAAAACTTGCACTACTATCTGCAACTGCTGCTTACTCTGGCGAATGCTATTGTTGGTCTTGTCTTCTGCATTCTATTTATTGTTTGGTTTTACCGGGCCTACGATAACGTTAAAAAAGTAAATCCTGAAAAAACCTCACTTTCAACAGGTTGGACTATCGGCTGTTGGTTTGTGCCGATTATGAATCTGTTCAGACCACTTCGGATTATGCATGAAATTTGGCACGGTACACAAACTGCAGGAGAAGAACCGGACAGGCCTTTAACTGCCGAACGCTCTGCACAAGTAAATGCCTGGTGGTACTGCTGGACGTTTGGACTGGCAATAGGGCTTCTTGGAACCTACCTTCAAATCAGAGGAATAAGTTCATTTAATTTTGAAGAGCCTTACGACTACGAAGAATGGCGGCAAAATTCGATACAAGCCTTTAAAAAAGTTCAGTTTTTGCTACTTGTTTCCAGCATTCTGCAATTGATTTCGTTGTATATGCTCAATCAGTTGCTCAATCACTTATCGAAATTTGAAGTGGAGCTGCGGGAACGTTTATTTGCTGCACTAAGCCGGCAATCCGTGCACCCCGGAATTCCTGAAAATCAGCCCTGATTGGGCTTGTAAGCCACTTTGTCAATGCCAAAAGCCCTTTAACCAGAACAGTTAAAGGGCTTTTTAGTGGGGATGTAAGAAAAAACGAAAAAGGCCATTCCGGAAAGGAACAGCCTTGTATAATCGTAGTCAGAAACGACTTAGCCTTTGTGGCGCTTTTCGGAAGAAACTGTGAGTTTCTTACGTCCGCGTGCGCGGCGTGCTGCAATTACGCGGCGGCCGTTGGCGGTTGACATGCGCTCGCGAAAACCGTGTTTGTTTCGACGCTTGCGGTTAGAAGGTTGGAACGTGCGTTTCATGATCGAATTCTCTTTAAATCGGATTGCAAAGGTAATTGTTTTTGGCTTTCAACCAAATCCAATTGCATTTTTTTCTTTTTAGCCCGAAAAAACGGACTTGCAGGGCAAAAATACAATAATTCGGAGGCTTCGGCCGACTCAAAAACATGAAAAGACTGTCGGGACAACCGGCCGGGCAGCTAACTTTGCATCCGAAATAAGAATTTATGGCCTCACGACGCGGACGATTAGCAGCAAAAGAAGAAGAATTGCCAAAAGCCAAGCTCAACCGCGATGCGGTGCGCAAAGCACGGCGGCTGTTCAGCTATTTCGGTGAAAAAAAGATCAATTTTTACATTGGCCTTTTCTTTCTGGCCATAACCGGAGCCACAGCCATTATTTTTCCGGGTATGCTGGGTAAACTCATGGGCCTGATCAGCGGCTCTGAGACCTCAACAGCATCTATGGATGCCGCCGAGAAGCTGAAAGACGTATTTCTGACGCAGGATCAAGCCAATCAACTGCTGGATGCGGCAAATACGGTAGGGCTTCAACTTCTTATTCTTTTTGCGCTTCAGGCCATTGCTTCGTATTTCCGTGTAGTACTTTTTGCACAGGCTACTGAGCATTTGCTGGCCAGTTTACGTC
The DNA here is from genome assembly GCA_943371015.1 of Synechococcus sp. UW140. Classification (GTDB taxonomy): domain Bacteria; phylum Bacteroidota; class Bacteroidia; order Palsa-965; family Palsa-965. Next base: position 3,550 of record CALRTD020000460.1, read on the forward strand.
GCAGCACGTTCAGCAAACTGCTGAAAATGCCGATGTCGTATTTCTCAGCCAAACAAGCTGCCGAACTCAACAGCCGCATCAGTGCCGATATTACCCAAATAGGGGATACGCTGGCAACCGGTCTGGCCGAACTGCTCCGCCAAACCATTGTAGTCACCGGCGGCATTATTATGATTTGCCTTTACTCGTGGAAGATGTCGCTCGTAATGCTGGCTATCATTCCGCCGGTAGCCATTATTGCCGTTGTGTTTGCAAAACGCATCCGCACCTATTCACGCAACCTGCAAGACCGGATTGCCGAATCAAATGTAATTGTGGGCGAAAGTTTGTCGGGCATTGCCAACGTAAAATCGT
>CALRTD020000461.1:0-3901 GCA_943371015.1 Synechococcus sp. UW140
AACAATAACCGGACTTTGCCGCCAGGCATAGACCGACACAAACACAACACCCACCAGCGTTGCAAATATGATCCCGATAAACGACTGCACGAATTTTTCGGTATCAGTACGCACTTTTTGCAGGATGCCTAATGTTTCGCCGCTGCGTCGGTCTTCAAAATCCTGATACGGCAATTCCATGGTTTGCTTGATACCATCAGTATAAATAGCCGCTCCGATTTTCTGCACAATTACATTGATCAGGTAATCCTGAATGTTTTTTGAAATGCGCGAAATCATAGCAACGCCAACTACACCAAGCAAAATCCAAACAATGTTGCTGATGAATTCGCTGTCGGAAATGGCCGGGCGGTTATTGATGAAATCGTTGATGATGATGCCGTAGAGATGCGGATCAAGAAACGAAAAACAAATACTGATAGCGGAAAGTACCAGAGCAATTGTGGTAAACAGCCAATGCTGTTTGAAATAAGAGTACAGTGTTTTCATGAATGCTGATCAATGTAAATAGCTTAGCCCTCAAGCTGAGAGGCCGCCTGATTAAGTTCGGCCACCAATTTGTTACTTTCTGCTTCTCCCAGAATGGCCGAAAATTGTTCGTGAAAATTCTTGCGGCAATCGCTCAGTTGTATGTACAATTGTTTACCGCGGGGCGTTGGGTAAACATTGGTCAGCTTGCCGTCGCCGGTGCGGAGCAGGAGCTTTTTTTGCTCCAGTTTCTCCATTAATCGCGAAATTGTAGAAGGCGCAAGCTGCAACTGCTTACTGAGCACACCGGGCTGAACACCCGGCTCATCAAGCACTGCAAGCAAAAGATAACCCAAACTTGGCGACAAGCCCGAAGGCTTCCAGCAAATTTCAGCCAGCCGTGTTACTTTACGCGATAAAGCGGTGACTGAGAAGTAAGCGCAATGGCAATATTTGGATTCGCATTGTTTCACGGGTACAAATATACGCTCATTTGTACATACAACTAAAAATAGATGTAAATACATTGACTTTTATCAGCATGAAGAAAATAGCGACAGTTAATAAAAAAGTCCAAAATCAACCCTAAATCAAACTAAGTAGGTGAAAATCAACACACGAGACCAAAAGCAGAAAAAAAACACCTGAAATGTTTGTGATTTAACACAAACCCCTATCTTTGCGCCTCTGATTTACGGTTCCGTAGCTCAACTGGATAGAGCATCTGACTACGGATCAGAAGGTTTGGGGTTCGAATCCCTACGGGACCACTTCATTAACTGAAAATCAACGGCTTACAGACAACTGTAAGCCGTTTTTGTTTTTATTATTTGCTTAAAGAATACAATTAACGATTTGAAGATTTTGTTCTTTTAGATGCATACGGAACAGCATCATCCAGTAAAATAGCTTCGTGAATGATTTCAGTCAATTCCTGAATGGGGATATCAGATAGCTTGGTCAATTCAATACTCCATACTTGCTCCCGCCCTTTGCTATCTAAAATACCTTGCGAATTTGAAAGCTCATTTCCTCTTACAAAAGCAAACTCTATGCTGTGATTTTTACCGGGATTCATATAGCATATCCAGGTTTTTCGATAATAGAACGGAATTTTATACCGAAGCTTAGCCGTTAAGTCAAGCTGCTCTGCCAGGAGTTTATGCAGAAACAGCATAATCTCTCGTTGTGAGCCTTCAAAACTATATATGTAGTCATCTACTTCAGACATTACTGTTACTTCTTTTACTGCTTGACTCCATTCCGATCAATTTTAATCCAATTTCCATCAAGCATAACTTCAGCAATTCCGCTCTCAAAATCTTTTGCATTTGAATAGATGAGAGGAATCACTTCATTACCTTCTTTATCGATAAATCCATAATAGTATTTACCTGATTTTTGAATGGCAACCCGCGCCCTACCTTCTGCAAAGGAAATTCCTATATCGTATTTATGTGAAATGATTTTATTGCCTTTACAATCAATATAGCCCCACTTTTGCCGATATCGCGTACATAATAAGCCTTCTTTAAAATCGCCCACACTTTCGTACTTACATTTTATCACCTCTTTACCGGTAGTGTCGATAAAACCAATAAGTCTGTTTTTACTCACCTTCGCCAATCCTGATTCATTAAAACTATTGATCACCATATCATATTTACATGAAACAATAATTTTTCCGGTAGAGTCTATTAGTCCCCACTTATTATCTTTCTTAACATCACCAAAGCCTCTGTGAAATTGTGCGGGTTGCAATACATGTTCATGACTACTAAATCTTATCCTTAAATTTATATCTCGTAATTCGTTGATCGAATCTTTCCGGGTAATGAATATCTCATCGTGTTTCCATATTACATTGTATGCTTGTGGTAAAACTACATTTCCCAGACTATCTATCAATCCTAAATTTCGCTGTGTACTATTCGATTGATCTCCTATTAAATAGTAGGGAAAGTAACGGGGTGTAACTTGTGAAAATCCAAGAGTAGAGCCGAGTTGTGCATAAAACGAATTATGCGGCTTAGCTTTAGTTAATGACTCTTTTACACTAAGAAATTTTGTGCTGTCGTAGTCTCCGTACTGTTTTACAATTTCACCACTTTCATTTCTGAAAAGATACACGTTTGAATGAGCAGGCCCAAGCAGCATTTCCCAAGTTAAGGCTCTTGGCTGTGCTTGTTCTAAATAGTTTACCTTTCTATGGTAGGCTGACAAATAATCAAACTCAACCATCTGAATGCCGTTATAGAATTTGTAATAATGAATATCCGGTTCGTCACTGGGTTCTGTTGTACTGAAATTCAGAAACTGTCCAAACGATAAAATTGGAATCAGGAATAAAAAAGTTAAAAGTGTATTCTTCATTTTATGATCGTCCTTAAATTGGCTATAACGTTTTGCAGATTTTCGATGGGCGGCTTTTCAGCGTCCCGAAAGCTATCGGGATTGATGTGGGGTACCAAACTTTGATTAACCTCAAATTGTCTGCATAGCACTGAACCGCCACTTTTATCAAACCCATGTTAGACATAGTATTTATTTTAGTTTCTCGCATACTTCATTACAGTTCTGTTCAATCGTCTTACAAATTTCGTCTATTGTTACGGATGTTTTGTTTTCCGAAAATGGTTCTCCATATAAATTCGCTAATTTGTTAATTGTCAAAAAGACTGTGCTGATAATTACCATAATCGGAACAGCTAAAAACTCAAATCCGCTTTCTTCACCACCTAAGTCAATGTCACCAATAAAGAGCGGAATTAATACTACATAAAAGCTCACAATTATTTTAGTAAATGCGCTGTAAATCATAAGAAATGGAGTATTCTTAATTCTTTCTGCTTTACCTTGTATGTCGTAAAACCGGGTGATGTGTTGCATCAAATCTCCTTTTTCAATACTAGCTTTTGAAGAAAAGTTGTCTTCAATACTTTTCGTGATTGCAACTAATATTTCGTTTGAGATTTTATTTTCGGTATTTATTTTAAATTCAATTAGCAATTCTTCTGCCTGCTTGCTAAACGTTGGTTTAAAATTATTGTGCATTTCGTTTTTAAGCTGACGAATATACAGAGCCGATAACTTAATTAATTTTTGTGCTTGAATTTTATAAACTGTTTTATCGGCATCCTTAAAATTTTCGGTATTTCCATAATAGGCATATATTTTTGCAACAAAACTCCTTGTGTTGTTTGTTAATTCTCCAAATATTTTTCTGGCTTCCCACCATCTGTCATAAGCCGAGTTCATTCTAAATCCTAAGAAAAAAGCGACGGCAAGTCCAAATACCGAGCCTATTTGTCCGGATATTTTGTAAATATGGTCGCCAAAATATTCTTCAAGTCCAAGAACTATAATTGTATAAACCGTAGTTATTAGAATAAACGGTGTCGCAATTTTTAACAGTTGAATTAAGCCTTGCTTT
>CALRTD020000462.1:0-3887 GCA_943371015.1 Synechococcus sp. UW140
AATATTTACAAAAATATCAAGCTGGTTGTGCCACGCAGGTACATCGGCAAACTGCACACGGCCGGCAAATGTGGTGAGCGCTGCAATGCCAAGTTCATTGGCCTGTTGTTCCAATGCAGCGCGTTGTGTACCATCGCCAACAAGCAAGAGCCGCAGCGGAAGTTCGGGATGCTGCTGGTGCAATTGAGCAAAAGCAGCAAGCAGCACATCGTGGCGATATACTTTTTCGAGTGCTTTTACAGCGCCGATTACAATGGTATCAGCACCAAACAAGCGTTGCACAGGCTTGCGGCAAAACACATCGGTATCAATGCCGAAGGGCGTGATTTCGACTTCGCGGTTAACGACTTGTTTGATGTAGTTGCTGATGGTTGGACTGGTAGCCAAAACTGCATCAGCCGCGCTGAGGTTGCCGCGCAGCAGGAAGCGGTTGATGAAATTACGCTGCGGAAAATTCATCACATCACTTCCCCAGGCCGAAAGCACAAACGGATGGAATCCGCACAGCCGTCCGAGCAAACCATAACTGGTCGCATAATGCGCATGCACCAGGTGCGGCCTGAATGTATTGAGCAAGCGCCGCAGCGGCAACACTTTTTTCAGGTAAACCAACTTACCCGCCGCTGAGCCTGAGAAAGCCGCATCCGGCAAACCATGTTCATCGAAAACAGTAATGTTGCTGTGTGCACGATGCCAGTCGGAAGTGCTTTTGCGCAGACTAAAAATGCCAACTACAATGCCTTCGGCCGCAAGCGCCACCGCCCATTTCCGGGTGTGTGCTGAATCGGCATCGGCAAGGAGAAGCAGGCGCATAGTGTGGGGCAAAAGTAACATGTTTTGGGCATACGCCGGGGGATGTTGCAGATATGCCTGTCGGGACGCAATGCGAATGTATTAATACATCATCGGGACGCAATGCTTTGCGTCCCGACGATGCACTAATACAAAACCATTATTTACACGTATAACTTTCTACCTCCAAAATGGTCATGGTACCGGCCGGACAAGGATTGGTTTCTCCATCCGAAATTGTTTTGGTAATGTATTTGCCTTTTACCTCAATAGAAGTACACGTAATTTCAGCATCTGTTTTAAAACTAACTGCTATCCGTTCGCCATTGGTTTGTGTGATGTAACCGCCGTTAGCAGTGTAACAGCTTAACGGATCCATAACGCCTTGCACACTTTTAAACTGGCCGGTAACGACAACTGTTTCAGCAGCAGCAACAGGTGCAACAGGTTTGCGCGAACTGCAGGCGCTAAATATGAGTATAACAAAAAGTATGATGCTGAAAATACGGGACTGCATAGTATGAGATTGATTTGTGGTACTGACAAATATATTACTATCAATTGGCATTCCTTACTGTAACGAGTCGGGACGCAATGCATTGCTTCCCTAAAGGTACATCTGATCCCGACGGGTACATCTGGTGACATAATTGTAAAACACTTTACAAACTAAATCCCACACTTATCCCGATCCGCCGCACACCTGAATAATTTGTTAAAAACCCGTTGTACGGCGGGCTTCTTTTCCTCTACCTTAGCCTATAAATCAAGTACACCTCTGACTATGTCAAAACGTTTGCTGCTTACCCTTGCTGCTGTGGTTACACTGGCCATGCTGGCAATCCCCTTCCTCTCGCAGAAAAGTAACTCGGCAGTTGGCTTCTCGAAGCTCGATCCGGCTTATGCTGCTTATGTATCGGCCTACACGTCGGGCGTTATTTCTAACGAGTCCTACATCCGCGTTACGTTGGCCGAAGACTACAAAGGAGCAATCAGCCTCGACAAAGCTGAAACCGAAAAGTATTTCAGCTTTTCGCCGGCCATTGAAGGACAGCTTTTCTGGCTCGATAACCGGACGCTGGAATTTCGCCCGGCGCAGCGTTTGCCCTCTGATCAGGTGTATGAAGCCGAATTTTTCCTGAGCAAATTAGTGCCGGAAATTCCGTCGAACCTCAAAACCATGCAGTTCGGGTTCCGCACCATGCGCCAGAGCATTGATGTGAGCATAGACGGTATGCGCACCACCGACCGCCAAACCCTGCGCCTGCAGCAAATGCGCGGCACACTGAACACGGCAGACGGTGCCGACAGCAAAGCCATTGAACAAACGCTTACCGTTACGCAAGACGGAAAGCCTCTGAAAATAAACTGGACACACGAAGGCAATAACGTAACACATACGTTTACGGTTGACAACATCAAACGCTCCGAAAAAGAAGGAAAAGTAACCGTTGAATGGAACGGCGAAGCCATTGGCGCAAAAACAAAAGATAGCAAAGTAATTGCCATTCCCGCCCTCGGCGATTTTAAAGTAGTGAGTGCCCGCGCCGAGCAAGGACAGGAACAATGCGTAATTGTTCAGTTCTCTGATCCGATTGCAGAACGTCAAAATCTCGACGGACTGATTTCGATAAAAGATGCCGAAGGCTTGCGCTTTTCGATTGAAGACAACGACGTGCGTGTATATCCGCTCGAACGTTTAACCGGCTCACATGCGCTTACAGTGCAGCAAGGCGTTAAAAACACCATCGGCAAAGAACTTCCGCACTCGTTTACTCAGTCGATTGAATTTGAACTGATGAAGCCCGAAGTACGTCTCTCGGGTAAAGGTGTGATTTTGCCGAACAGTCCGCGCGGACTTACACTGCCGTTTCAGGCCGTTGGTTTGAAAGCAGTGGATGTAAAAGTCATCCGCATCTACGAAAAAAACATTCCCCAGTTTTTGCAGGTCAACAGCCTCGACGGCAGCGATGAGCTTTACCGTGTTGGTAAAGTGGTGGTGAAGAAAAAAATTGACCTCAGCATCCGCAACAAAAACGAATACAACAACTGGACAAACTACTCTGTAGATCTTGGCGAATTGATCCGCACTGAGCCGGGCGCTATTTACCGCGTATCTATTGGCTTCAAACGTTCGTACGCGGTTGTAGCTTGCGACTCGGTTTCAAATGCAGCCATTCTTGAACAGGAAGCTGAACAAGAACGCAGCCGCCTCGAAAGCGAAGAAGAAGAAGGCGAATACAGCTACTACGGCGGCGGCTACTACGACAGCTATTACTACTACGACGATTACGGCGACCACGATGATCCCTGCTCAGGCAGCTACTACTATGGCCGCACCGTAAGCCGCAACGTACTGGCTTCTGATCTCGGACTGCTTGCCAAACGCGGCAACGACGGAAGCGTTGTAGTTGCCGTAAACAACCTGCGCACTACAGATCCGGTTGGCAATGCACAAGTTGAAGTGTATGATTTCCAGCACCAGCTCCTCACCCGCTCTGCTACCGATGCACAAGGCCTAGCCTCACTTTCGTTGAAGAAAAAACCGTTCCTGCTCATTGCCAGCAGCGGAAACCAGCGCGGCTACCTCAAGCTCGACGATGGTTCATCACTTTCACTCGGTGCATTTGATGTTTCCGGTGCAACCGTGCAGAAAGGGCTGAAAGGCATGATCTACGGCGAACGCGGCGTTTGGCGACCGGGCGATACACTCTTCCTCGGCTTCATTCTCGAAGACAAAGAAAACAAACTCCCGCAGGGACATCCGGTTACATTTGAGCTCAACAACCCGCGCGGACAATTGGTTAACCGCGTTGTGCGTTCAGCATCTGTAAACGGTTTCTACAACTTTACCACTCCTACCGATGCTGATGCCCCAACAGGCAACTGGACAGCCCGCGTAAAAGTTGGCGGCGCCACATTTACCAAAACAGTAAAAGTGGAAACCATTATGCCCAACCGTTTAAAAATAAACATGGGCTTTGCCAATAATGTAACACTGCTCAAAGGCGAAACACAACCCGTGAAAATGGATGTGAAATGGCTGCACGGTGCTATCGCCAAAAACCTTCGGGCTAATGTTGAAGTCAGCTTCT
>CALRTD020000463.1:0-3873 GCA_943371015.1 Synechococcus sp. UW140
AAATGGATCATCCTGATCCGCGCACACATATTGGTTCGGGCAAGGTGGCCGAAGTAAAAGCCTATATCGAAGCCAATGAAATTGATCTTGTCATTTTCGATGATGAGCTTTCCCCCTCGCAGCAGCGGAACCTTGAAAAAGAATTTGCCCGCCGCGTGATCGACCGCAATCTTCTCATTCTCGATATTTTTGCCGGCCGTGCACGCTCTGCGCACGCCAAAGCACAGGTAGAACTGGCGCGCTGGCAATACCTCCTGCCGCGCCTTGCAGGTATGTGGACTCACCTTGAACGGCAGCGCGGCGGCACCGGAACACGCGGCGGATCAGGCGAAAAAGAAATTGAAACCGACCGCCGTATTGTGCGCAACCGCATCTCAGCGCTGAAAGACGAACTCAAAGAAATAGACCGGCAAATGGCTACACAGCGCAAAAGCCGGGGCGAATTAGTGCGCGTTGCATTGGTTGGCTACACCAACGTTGGCAAATCAACCATCATGAATCTGGTGTCGAAATCAAATGTATTTGCCGAAAATAAACTCTTTGCAACACTGGATACAACTGTGCGAAAAGTGGTTGTAGGTAACCTGCCTTTCCTGCTTTCTGATACAGTAGGTTTCATCCGCAAACTTCCGCACCAGCTTGTTGAGTCGTTCAAGTCTACCCTCGACGAAACCCGCGAGGCCGACATCCTGCTGCATGTTGTGGACATTTCGCATCCGCAGTTTGAAGATCAGCTCAATGTTGTACACGAAACGCTTGCCGAACTTGGCGTGCAGGAAAAACGCACCATTCTTGTATTCAACAAAATTGATGCATACCGCGAAAACATTAACGAAGCGGATAACCTTGATCCAACCGCCAGACAAAATCTCACACTCGATGAGTTGAAGAAAAGCTGGATGAGTAAACTCAATGATCCCTGCATTTTTATTTCAGCTGCGAATAAAGAAAATGTGGATGAGTTCCGTCAACTCCTGTTCCGCGAAGTAAAAGCGATTCACGAAAAACGGCATCCGTATGATCAGTTTGAGTACTTCAGTTGAACGATAGTGAAAAGTGGAAAATGTAAAGTGGAAAGTGGACAGCGAATGCAAAGACTATTGTTTACGAACCATAAGTACTTTAAAGTTGTGATGTGTTCTAAAACTGCCCATTCATAATTCAGCACTCATAATTCAACATTCAAAAACATGGCTTGTTATTCTTTCAATGGTTATCGTCCGGTAGTTGATGAATCTTCATTTATTCATCCGCTGGCGGCGGTTACGGGTAATGTAATAATTGGCCGTAACGTTTATGTTGGTCCCGGAGCGGCTATACGCGGCGATTGGGGGCAGATTATTATTGAAGATGGCTGTAATGTTCAGGAAAACTGCACTATTCACATGTTTCCGGGTGTAACTGTTCGTTTGCATGAAGCAGCACATATTGGTCATGGAGCAATTGTACACGGTGCAACTGTTGGGCGTAATTGTCTGATCGGTATGAATGCTGTTCTGATGGATAATGTGGTGATTGGTGACGAATGTATTATCGGTGCGCTGAGTTTTGTGGCGGCTGATACGATTATTCCGGCGCGAAAAGTTGTTGTTGGCCATCCGGCTAAAATTGTGAAAGAGGTGAGTGATGAAATGATTGCCTGGAAAACAAAAGGCACACAGCTCTATCAGGAGCTTCCGTTTGAACTGCATCATACGTTAGAGGAATGTGAACCGCTGCGCCGGATTCCGCCTTTCCGTCCTGAACAGCAAGACATTTACAAGACCTGGAACGAAACAAAATAGAGCGTTGCGGCTTCGGCGGTAATTGATTAGGTTTGTTGTTAAACACCAACCTCTTGTTTTATGGAACGGGTTCAGTTGCTCGCCATTATTGCCAGCTTTGCATTTCTTGCATTTATTGCCCGGCTTATTTATCGCGGGCGGCTTCGTGAGGAGTATGCAATTATTTGGATTGTTTGTTCGGTGTTGCTCATTGCATTTGCATTCTGGCGGCAAGGACTCGAAATCATTTCCGACTTTATTGGTGTTTTTGATCCGCCCAACCTTGTATTTACAGGGGCTATTTTTGCGATCCTCATTTACCTGCTGCATCTTTCCGTTGTAGTTTCCAAACTGCAGGAGCAAAATAAAACGCTGGCGCAGGAAATGGCCCTGCTGCGTGAAGAAATCAGGAAAAAGAAAGACGCATGAACGCCGCACGCGAAGCCGAAGTGTTTGGCCGCTATCTGCTCGGCGGCAGCCGTCCCGACAGTAAAACTATTGAGTTATACCTGAAAGCTGATGCGATGCGCAAATACGATGCATCACCAGCACGGGAGCAAAAAATTCTAGCGTTTGCACTTCGCCAACCTTGGCTGATTGGTTTGCTCGACAGTGCGCTGGCTCTTTCAAATTCAGAACGTTTACTGAGGCAGAAACTTCTGCTTATGAGTGCCATCCTGGAAACTCGTCCGCAATATGCACATCTGTTTTTGCCGCAAAAGCGAAGTCTGTTTTATCTTATTTATGCAGGATTTGTTGGCGTTCGTGCTGTTGTAAAAGCAGTAGCAGGCAAAGTGCTGCTTAAATTTATTTGATACGAAATGCATCTCTGGATTACTTTTTCGCTCCTGCTTGTTTCACTTGCAGGCACTGCTCAAAGCGATAGCAGTGTTGTTCACCGTATTTTCTTGATTGGAGATGCCGGCAATGATACAGCACCCGGCCCCGCATTGAAGTTGTTGCATAAAATGGCAGAAGCTGATGACTCAGCCACGGTTGTTTTTCTCGGCGACAATGTCTATCCGCGTGGTATCGATGGCAAAGCAACATCTGTACAAAAACTCATGACACAACTGCACGCAGTTGACAGCGCCGGCCGTGTAATTGTAGTTCCCGGAAATCACGATTGGCTGGCACAGGCACGCGGCGGCCGGAAAGCATTGGAAGCACAACGGTTTCTGGTTGACTCGGCACTGGCGGCTGTGCACAATGGCAACGCCAACGGAAGCCTGTTTCCGAAAGCCATTGGCCCCGGACCTGCTGTAGTTGAAATTGATTCATCTTTCATCATTGTAGTTTGGGATTCACAATGGTGGCTTCAAGGTTATCCGTTTCACACATTGCCCAAACATCAGCGGCATCGGGCAAAAGAAATTTATAATGAAGCTCTCCAAAAACTCGACAGCATTCTGGCTGCTGCTGATTCCAAAAATCAGCATGTACTTTTTTGCCTGCATCATCCGCTTTACTCAAACGGTGTTCACGGCAATCCGAAACTCAGTATTGCTGGTTCACTGGTCACTTACACACCGCTGCAGGTATTGGGTTTGCTGGGACTGAATCGTTTATTCAGTCAGCAGGCAGCTCATCCGCGATACAAAAAACAACGCAATGATTTGCTTCGCATCATTAACCAGTATGATTCAATACTGATTGCAGCCGGACACGATCATAACTTACAAGTAATGAAAGACAGTACTTCAGGAAATGTACACGTAGTAAGTGGCGCAGGCAGTAAAAAATCTGCAATCAGGAAAGAAACGTATCCCGCTGTTTACAGCAATGATAACCTCCCCGGATTCTTCATCATTGAAGTAATGGCAAATGGGAAATTGAGATTCATCTCTTGCCATGCCGATGGCAGCAAAGTTTTAATTCCAATACATCTTTAACAGATACATAAACAAGCGCCGCATCTCAACGCATGAACAGCGTTGAAATGCGGCGCTTCAAATTTCTTACCTGCTTCGCTACTGCACCACAAACGATGCTCTCACCACGGGTGCGGCTACAAAATAACCCATGGCACCGCCGCTGATCATAGTAACCGGATTGCCCGGCGAGGCAGATGTAGGACCGCCCTGCTGAACAAGTTCAGATAATGAAACGA
>CALRTD020000464.1:0-3847 GCA_943371015.1 Synechococcus sp. UW140
GCCAAAGCCGGAGTTACGGAACGACAAATACATATCCGGATCTTCATCAAGCGTTTTGCTGAGTGCATTAACCAGCGGCGATGCTTCCCACTGGGCAAAATACTGCTGCACTTCTTTAAAGTAAGGCTTGGTCATGTCAATCAGATTGCTGTCGCGGCGGCAGTGGGGAGTTAGTGAAAGCAGAATGTTGGTCAGCTCATACACTTCAGGCACTTCAACAACAACCTGATTGTTGAACTGTAGTTTATGCTCTTCCCCAAAGCGCGCCTCCGGATTCATAAACGCGGTTATATAAACGTTTACCAACTTATTTCCGTTGGTTACTTCTACTTTTACACGTGGTAAATCACTATGGCTGAAATTCATGGTTTCGCTGCCATTACTGATGCTGAATGTATATGGCTTGCCGGTTGATCCGAAGTTGAAACGCATCACCGAATCCATTTCGCTTACACGGTATGCTTCGCGGATATTGAGTTCGGGAGAGTTGAGCCAGAGTGTGTCGTGTGCACAAACCATGCGGCCGGCTTGTTTGATGGGTTGCGGAAGCGGTGCGGCTAAGCTGGTCAAGGCTCCGCCAGTCACCAGTGCGGTGATGAGTATCAGCGTTTTCATGGGAATGTTGTTTTGAACTATGACGGCTATCTCTTGGCAGAGGTTACAGCGGAAATTAAATTTTTGATTTGTTAACAGGCGAAGCAATGTTCATAACACGTCAATCATTTGCGGTTAAACTTCTGCCAACAAACGGCTGCTCTGATTTATTTTTGTAATACGCTTATGAATCAGATTGAACGAAATCAAGCCATCTTACGCAAGTATATTCCCGAAGCTGTTGTTCCGATGATGGCCGAATGGATTATACAGTTTGATTTCAAACTCAAGATTAAGCGCAGCCGCCAATCGAAGTATGGTGATTATCGTGCGCCGATGCGCGGCACCAACCATCAGATCACAATCAATCATGATCTCAACCAGTTTGCATTTTTACTGACACTGGTTCATGAGGTTGCACATTTGCTCACGTTTGAACGTCACGGGCATCGCGTAAAGCCGCATGGCGAAGAGTGGAAAACTGCGTTCAAAGATTTGATGCGCCCTGTTGTGAGGCTCAATGTTTTTCCGGAAGATGTTCGAGATGCTATCGTAAATTACATGAAGAATCCGGCAGCCACAAGCTGTTCTGATTTGCAACTCATGCGTGTGCTTCGGCGTTATGATGATGCTCAAGCGGTATATGTGCATCTTGAAACATTACCGGAAGATGCCTTTTTTCTTTACAATGGCCGAAGGTTTAAGAAAGGCATAAAACGCCGCACCCGTTTTCTTTGCACAGAAACAGATACACGGCGACAATATCTGTTCAGTCCGCTTGCCGATGTTGAGCCCGAAGTGCGCGAAGCAGAACAGCCGCGCATTGCTGCACACAGCATTTTGCCGCCGGTGCGAACAATGCCGACACCTTCTGTGCAAGAAACACCTGCGCCCGAAAACCTGCAAGCACCGGTACAGCCTGTCAAACAAGCGGCAACCTATGCTGTTAAAGAAGAACGAGTACCGCTTGCCGCGCTTGCAGAAGGCAGCTTATTTGAACTGGGCGGCATCATTTATAAAAAAGGCCCGGCTGAGCATACACACTTTCGCTGCTCGGTTGTAGTTACCGGCGATGCAGTTCGTTTCAGTCCTGCAGTTTTTGTGAAGAGTCTGATCACTGATAAATTGACTTGAAGATGAATGTTAATCATCTTCACTGATCGTGCGGATGTACCAATGCCGGGGTTTCTGCCGCCTGTTCACTTCAATGCTTTTTTCAAGTCCGAGGTTAAAACCTGCTATGTAACGTGAAAAAGTGGGTGTGAACTCTAGCCAAAGCGATTGCCCAAGGCGAAACTGCATCGGTACCTGAATGCTCGCCTGCGGAACAAATTTATAGTCGAAATAATTTTTTGTGAGCAGAAATCCGGGGCCTACGCCAAGCATAAATTTATCACGGTCAATAAGTTCGTAGAGTAAACTGAAATGGATTAAGTAGAATTGAGAAGTAAATGGTGTTTCCGTTACCGTAAAATCACTAACATAAATTCCTCCATTTGAATTAAGACTGACTGCTGTTGCTGTACCTCTTATACTTTTTGCACTTGAAATGCCCCAGCCCAATCGAAACCCTATTTCCCAGCGCTCCTGAAACGGCAGCGCTCCATGAATTGTTATGGGGTATGCCTGATTGAGACTTTCATACAATATGCGAGTACTGCCAACATAAGGAAGCAACATATTGCCGCTAATATCAGGGGTTTTGGCGCCGGGATATGTAGTAACCCAGCCTGCGCTGATACCAAACAACAGCTTTCTTTTTACAAAAGAAGTATCCTGAGCATACGATGAAATAGTTGCAAAACAGAATATCAGCAGAATTGCATTCCGAACTGTAGTCATCATTTCTTACCTGCATTGAATTACGCCTGCAATTTATACAATATTCTGTATCCTTTTTCTCTGATGCAATTATATAATAAATCGGAATTTATGAGAGGAGTTTTAATCTTATTAGTAATGTTCTTATTTAACTCATTATCGGCAGAAAAAAAGAACAAATACAGGTTTGATGTATCTTTAAATATGGCTATTGTATGTGCAGGCAGGCAACAGGTATTGTTTACTAATTCATTAGAACTATTCAATGGTATTCAGATGCGTTATTATCAGCGCAACGTGGGATTCAGTCTGTCCGGAAATTATCAACACCGTGTTTGTAATTATCCTTTTCATGCTGATAACGGTTCGCGGATAAAAAGTAACAGTTTTCGTTTTGCAGCCGGCATTCAGTACAGTTTTTCAGATCCACTGAAATGGCTTTATATTTTTTCGGATCTGGGTTTCAGGAAGCTGAGCGGAGTAGGGTAGTACAGCGGTAAAGCAACTGTGGCACTTCCTGCTGCGTTGGAAATGATGAGAACCTCTGCAGGAGCGGAGTTGCAAACGGGCTTTGGGGCTAAGCTGCAATTAGGTCGTCGTTGTCGGCTGTTTGCGGAAACCGGAATAAACTTTTTGTATTTGAAAAACAATTACGTCTGGGTTTACGGCACACACGGCTGGCCGATACCGGATGAAGAGATAAGCACAGCGGCAGGTGTTTTCGGGCGATTGGGTTTTTCTATTGCGTTTTAAAGTCACTCAATTCCCGGAATCTGATTTCAGGCCATTTTGTCGTGCAGAAACAGGTTGCTGCCGAGGCTGTTTTTCGTATCTTTGCGCGGCTTTACAGCCTGCACAAAAACAGCATAATGAGTACTGCATCAGCCCACACACCAATACCGCTTCCTGTTTCGGATATGGCCGAATCACTGATCGGTTCTGAAATCATCAAGCTTGCCGGTGAAATCAACGAGAAAATCAGAAACGGTGAAACGGTTTACAACCTCACCATTGGTGATTTCAATCCGAAGATTTTCCCGATTCCGCAAGAGCTGAAGCAGGCCATTGTTGATGCTTACGCTGCCGATGAAACCAATTATCCGGCGGCCGACGGAATGGCTGAACTACGCAAAGCGGTTTCCAATCTCATTGCACAGCGTCAGCACCTGAACTTTGCTGCTGATGAAATTCTGATTGCCGGAGGTGCACGCCCGGTTATTTATGCCATCTTCCGCACCATCATTAACCCCGGTGATAAAATTTTATTCCCGGTACCTTCGTGGAACAACAACCACTACACGCACCTGAGCACGGGCAGTTACGCACAGCAGATTTGCATTGAAACAACGCCCGAAAATAACTTCATGCCCACAGCCGCCGAACTTGCTCCGCACATCGGAGACGCTGCGCTGCTGGCATTATGTTCGCCGCT
>CALRTD020000465.1:0-3838 GCA_943371015.1 Synechococcus sp. UW140
TCAGCGTATCGGTATTTTTTGAAATGGTGAGCAAACTTAGTCCGGGTAATTTGCAGAGCGCCGAAGGCAAAGTATCAAATGCAGTTCCCGAAAACTCGGCAAACCGCAGGCTCGCCGGCAATGCTACCGAATCGCTGAAACCGGTAAACGGATTGCCTTCCGAACGCATGTAGAGTAGCGAGCTTAATGTGTAAAACGGCGCTGGTAAATTGCTCCAGCCATTTTGTTCGAGCTTGAGTGCTTCGAGGCTGGTAAGTGTTGCAATTCGTTTCTGCTGCTTTTCTTCAATCGTTCCGGTAAGTTGCAAACGATGAACTGATTTCGGTTCACGAAATGCGGATTTCAGATCGGTGTACACTGATGTTCCGGGCAAACCCACACGCTCAAACAATGTAGTTTGCGCGGCGGTACTAATGCTGAACACAAAAGCAAAAAGCAGAAAGGCGAATTTCATCAACGGCGAATTAACGGAATTTGCTTCAATTTATCGCCAGCCTTTACTTCAAGCGTGTAAAAACCTGCTGCCAGTTTCTCGCAGTTCAGTTCAATAAATGCTGTTCCGGCTGCAAGCTGCGTGCTGTTTTGCTGCAACACAATACGACCGTCTGCATCCAAAATACGCACACCAACATCGGTTGTGCTGCTGAGCTGAACCTGCACAACAACAAACTGCGCAAACGGATTTGGAAATGCTGTGCAGCTAAAATTTACGTGTGCTGAACTTGCAGCAGTACTCAGCTCTGCCACCTGTCCGTTACTGGTATCTGCCCATGCGCGCAAACCGGCGCCGTTGGTGCTGCGTACTGATGCATAATACCATTGCCCGGGCAGCAATGTTAAACCAGTATGCTGCACTTGTGTGTTCAGTTGTATCTGCGTCCAGTTTACCACATCTGAATCGCCGGGCGTTGTGCCGAATGCGTATTCGTAAAATGCGAGACCCGAATGCACGTCGGTAGCAGCTGTCCAGTTGGCATCAAGTTGCGTGAGCGTGTATGTTGTGTCAATGTCGGCTGTCAGTCCGTCGTTTACCGAGATGCTTTGCGGCGGCGTCCAGTCCACCAACACATTTTCTTCGGCAATTGCTGAAATGTTATGTGCTGCATCGTTGTTCAGCGAACGGATTTTCCCAGCTGCCGAAACCGGATTTGTACTTTGGTAACGCATATCGCAGCCGGAGCAATTGCCAACCAGAATTTGTGTTCCCGCATTCGCAAACCGCGAACGGTAAACGCTGAAATTATCAATTGCCCAATTGCTGTTTCCGCTGCGGAAAGAAATGTAACTGCCGTTTGCATAAGGCTGTACATCCGTCCATGATCCTGCAAAACTATTATTCACATACACATCAATACGACCAAGAATACGATCATACATCACTTTAAAATCATACCAAACATTAGCCGTTAAAGAATACGCAACGGTGTGCTGCAAGGTAAAAACATCGTTCACCACTTTGTAAAATTCGAGCGTCCCCTGATCGAGTCTGAACCATACGAAGTAGGAATTACCACGATTGGTAAGTGCTCCGCTGTCGGATGCAAAGTGAAATCCGGCGCGGCGGTTGTTGCCTGTTCCGTCTATTTTTCCCTGCCAGTGATAGCAATACCTGTTCGAGAGATTTTGTGTGAGTGATGCGTAAATATTGGTATTCAGCAATCCTTCATCGCTTTGCACCAATTGTCCTGATGTGTTCACTGACCATGTACCGGTTGCAACTGTCCAATCGGGATGCAATGCAGAAAAATCATCGTTGAAAAATCCCCGCGCATCGTTTGCTCTCCACTCTGTTCCGTTAAAATCACTTACCTGATAAAATGCTTTTTCTATTCCGCTGCCAATATCGGTATCGGCAAACTGCGCGGTAACGTTTTGTGTGATCCAGCCCTGCGGAAGTGTAAGTGCGGCTTGCGGACGTACAGTATCTGCAAGGCAAGACCATACTGCTGTCCAGCCCGGACGTGTTGTAGCATTATCAGCTTTGAACCGCAGTGTAATTGCAGCACCGGTTGAGGTAACTGTTCCCGGCGAATTCGTTCCGGTATATGCACCAATAAGCGGAGCAGCAGTTGAAGCACCATCATACAAAAACAACGAATCGTAATTCGCTTCAACATCAAAACTGCTGAATGCAAGAGAAACCTGATATGCTCCTGCGGGGGCAATGGTGTAAGTGTAATTTTCGCCGTCGTAATAATTTCGTGAAGGGCCGCCCATGTCCCAGATGGTGTCTGAACAAGGCACAACGGCGCAGGTGGTGAATTTATCTTCAATGGCATTCCAATAATCCATGTAACCATTATCGTAACCCAACGCCCAGATTCCGATGCCGCCGAGATTGCGCTGATTCACCACATCAAAACGATTACGCATACTGTTACCATCGTTAATGAAACACTGCCTCCAGTTGTTGGAAAGCTGATACGTGAAATAAGGCGTGAAGCTGTTAGGTTCCCAGAGTTGTGTTGAATAGTACCCGTTTGTGTTATTGCGAATTACTTCATACGTGCGTGATGCGGTGAAATTGCCTGTGGTGGCAGCAGGCACAGCCGAAGAAACGGTTTCCCATTCGCGCCCGTAATACGGTAATCCGAGAAGTAATTTATTTTCGGGCATTCCCTGCCGCAAATAGAAGGTAATTGATCGCGAAAGCGTGTAGTTATAACTTGTCTGAAAATTATACAGCGGATCATTCGGCCCGGCGGTTGTACTTCCCGACCAGTAATAATCGTAGCCCATAATGATGAATAAATCGACATTAGGAGTTAATGCAGCAATATCAAAAACGCTGCCCCAATCAACTGCATATAATGCAATACTTACTTCTGCATTTGGAATTGCAGTGGTAAGCTGCGTTTTCAGTTGAGTAATAAAAGCTGTGAAAGCATTCCGGTCTGACGAAGGCATTCCTTCAAAGTCGATGTTTACGCCTTTTCCGCCGCGTGTCTGCAGCAAACTAATAATATTGTTGATAAACGTTTGCTTTGCAGTTGTGCTGTTCAGAAACGTGCTGTGACTGCCGAACAGTGTTGCACAAATGTGTACATCAACATTATTGTTAATGGCTGCAGTAACCGCAGCGCTGGTGTTCCATTGAAATGAGGCATTGGTGTTGTTGCCGGTGGTTGGGCTCACCGAATAATCGAAATAGCAGAAATCGCTGAGCAGGTTCCACTGATAGTTGGTGTACACTGAGCCTACCCAATACGGATGCCAGCCAAAAACGCGGCGCGTAAGCGTGCAGGAGGCTGTTTGCTGCTGAGCAACGGCAGTTGCCGTAACCGGCAAACCACCTTCTGCGGTGCGCAAACTATCCCAGTAAACATCAGGCTGTGCACCGCGCGCAGTGTAGTATTGCGATTGCCGCTGCATTTCTGAAATCTGCTGCGCAGCAAGCAATAAACTTATGCAGCAGAAAAACTGAATCAGTAAACATTTACGCATCGGAAAAACTGGCTTCTGGTTGTTGCTCTAAATTACAATTTACAACCAAAGCAGTTCTCAGTTTTCGATACTTGGTGTTGCGGCAGAAATTTGCTGCAGCAGAATGTTAAGCTACAATGCCTTCAATTTTCTGCATCACTTCGTCGGTAAGCAGCGGAAGTGCATCAAGTGCTTTCAGGTTTTCTTCGAGCTGACTGAGTTTTGATGCACCGAGAATTGCCGTGTTCACATTCGGGTTTTTAAGGCACCAGGCAATCGACATGCAGGCTTGCGAAACACCAAGTTCTTTCGCCAGTACAGCCAGTTTGCGCGATTTCTCAATTTTATCGCCCGATTCGCTGCCGATGGTTTTTTCTTTGAGCCAGCCCAAATCGTTGTGGTGAATGCGGGTATC
>CALRTD020000466.1:0-3830 GCA_943371015.1 Synechococcus sp. UW140
AATTTCGCTGTACATCCCCAACACATTTACCCCCAACGGCGATGGCCTGAATGATGTGTTTGCCCCACAGGGCAATGGTTTAGTAGCAGAAGATTATGAGTTACTGATTTTTGATCGCTGGGGAAATCTGTTGTTTGAAAGCAACGCAATTTCAACTGGCTGGGATGGCCGTGTACAAGGCAAAACCGAGCTTGTACAAAACGATACTTACGTTTGGAAATTACGTGTACACACTGCAACAGGCCGTCCGCTTTATCGCGTCGGGCATGTAAATGTTATCCGTTAAAAAATTTAGTGTAAAGTGTAGGGTGTAAAGTGTAAAGTGCCCCTCCCCCACGATAAATAATCGAAAACACTCATCTTACTTTATCACAATACAGTCACTCCTGCACTTCACTTTTCACTTTTCACTTTTCACTTTACACTTTTCACTTTACACTTTACACCCTACACTTTAATCAGCGCAGCCGGAAGTTTCTGCTATTTTTACGCGGGTAAAAAAGTATGACTTCCGCAAGCACCACAACACAATTTCGTTACTTCACACCGGCGCTGTTTATTCTTACAGCGGTGTGGCTGGTAATTTATATCGGAGTTTTTCCTGATCCGGCTAAGCTGGCCGCGCAAAACTGGCCATTGATTTTGGTTGGTGTTGTGGGAGCAGTAATCGGCAACATAACAGCTATTGGCGGTGGGCTGGTGTTTATTCCGGTACTGATGTTTGTATATCACACCGATCCGCTGAGTGCGCTTAAGCTAGCTTTTGTTACACAGGCGGTTGGAATGTCAAGCGGAGCAACGGGCTGGCTGAAGCGTGGTGAAGTTCCGCTGAAATTATTGAAATGGACTGTGCCTTCACTGATTATCGGTACACTCATTGCTACGTTTCTGCTGCATCCGAACGGAATGGTAGTTAAAAGCCTTTTCGGACCGGTTTCGCTTATTGCAGGTGTACTTACACTTGTTACCCTAAACCGTGTGGGAAGCATTGATGAACTTCCGGGCAAAGCCATGCTGCCGGTGTTCATTGTTTCAATTATTGGCGGCCTTATTACAGGCTGGGTAGCTATTGGCGAAGGCGAGATCATTGCAGCGTTTTGTATGCTTGCTTATGGCTTACGTGCTACAAAAGCCATCGGCCTTGGAGTTGTTCTGTTAGCTATAAACTCTATCCTGCTTGCGCTGCTGCATAGCTTATATTTTGGCGGCGTTCCCTGGGACATGGCTATTTTTACCATGCTCGGTGTGCTTTGGGGCGGACGACTTGGCCCGTGGCTTACACAATGGATTTCGGTGAAGCAAAGTAAGTTGGTTTTTGCCTGCATTGCCATACTTGATGGCGCGTTGATTACGTGGCAGGCATTGCGGAGTTTGTTTTAGCCATTGCCCCCCCTCGGCTCCGCTCGGGGTGACAATGGCTAAACTTCTATAGACGATAAGCTAAGTTGTAGTAGACAATGTTTGAACTCATAAGCTTATGTCTAATCATTCGTTTTACTGCTTAATAATACGCTGCGATGATTTTCCTTCGCTGGTTGTTATTACAGCGATGTAAACTCCGGCTTCATATCCGCTAAGATCAATTTGTTTGTTTAGCGACTGATTTGCAGTCTGTAAGTCAAGTAACTGACCCGTTAAAGAATAAATCTCGATTTGATTAATTGCGGTTGTTGATGTGAATGTGATGATGCCTGTGGTTGGGTTAGGGTATTTGCTTACCGTTGTATTTGACTCCGAAATGCTTGTTGTTGATGGGTCAAGCTTCCAGAGTTCGTAGCCGTTGGTATTGTCGTGTGATTGAAAAAAAAGGGCGCTAGTTGTGGCGCAAAGATTTGAAACATGTTGTTGCCCATTTACACTGGGACAGCTGAATCCATCTGTTTCATAAAGCACATTGAAACTTGAAGCTACTAAATAAAGTTTACCATTAAACTCTACAAATTGACCGGGATATGAGCTATTAGAGCCACCTATTAAATCTGCAAATGGGGCTGCATTGGGTGATAAATTTTGCATACCATTTGTAAAATATAATTCATGACCATTAGAATTAGGGCCATTAGTTGCAGAAAAATACACATTCCCATTATACGAAAACAAATTCATGATATCTGATCCCCAAGGTCCTCCATGGATGTCAGAAATACGTACTGTAGTTGAATCAAATCCGGTAGTCATCCATAATTCATCTCCATAACCACTTGCGCCATCGTTAGCGACAAAAAACAAAGTATCGTTTAAATT
Organism: Synechococcus sp. UW140; assembly: GCA_943371015.1. GTDB lineage: Bacteria > Bacteroidota > Bacteroidia > Palsa-965 > Palsa-965. Next base: position 2,245 of record CALRTD020000466.1, read on the forward strand.
AGCCATTATGTAACAATTTGGATTTGAAAGCACTGGATATGATCCACCATTACCGGTATTTATATCTTTTACTATACTAAAACCTGTAATGTTGACATTACTCTTATATAACTCATATTCATACTGTGCTGTATATGCCCTAAAGTATAGAATAGAATCTATTGCAAATAAATCTCTAGGATTACTCCCACTATTTGCTTGTATATTTATATAAATACTTGTGCCGGCATTAGTACCATCTGTCTTGTAAATATTTGTCCCCGACAAGTTACTAGTAGCTACAAAGTATAAGTAATTGTTAGCGATAGCAAAATAGGCAGGGAAACCAGGTTGAAAGGCATGCTGAACCCCTGGGTTAATATTACTTACAAGTACCGTCCCGGAAGGAGTTCCATCACTTTTCCACAATTCATTCCCTTCATTAATGGAGCGAGCAGTAAATAATAATGTCCCATTAAAATTAAACATGTTAGAAATGCTCGAACCCGTAGTTCCCTGATATATATCTTTCAAAAAACTTGTATCGTTTGTTACCGGATCATATACCCATAGCTCCTCACCATGAGACGCATCTTTAGCTGAAAAAAATAATTTCCCATTTACTTCTATAAGGTTTTTAGGGTCTGACCCAACTGAACCTGGAAAGATTTCGGCCAATTGATAGGTGCCACTTATTGTACCGTCACTAACCCATAATTCTTCCCCGGAAGTAGAATTCCCATTTGCATTAAAATAAACTTTATTCCCAACAGCGGTTATATATTGGGGGTAAGAAGACCCGGATGCATTAACATTCTTAACCAAAATCGGAACTTGTGCCTGAAGTGATGAAGCAACAGCAATGCATAAAAATGTTGCAAAAACGATGTGTGTAAGTTTTTTTTTCATGAGATTATGTTTTAATAATTACATACAAATATTAATCCTGCTTTGACTTCACACATCAGCAGAACTAATGATTTTGGTATAAAATCAACATATCTCAGGATAAAATATCCACACAATTAAGGAAAAAGATGAGTAACAAATAAACACTTACTGCTAATCTCACTACTACAACTTCACCCCAACCACCAATATATCATCGGTCTGCTCCAAATCGCCGCGCCAGAGGATATGACATTCATGAAACTGCTGTTTGCGCGCATCCGGATGCGTAGCTGTTGACGCGGCTTCTACCAGTTTACGCATTCGTTCGCGTGAAAACTTTTTGCCATTGGGGCCGCCAAACTGATCGGTATATCCATCAGAGAACAAATACAGTTGATCCCCGCTTGAGTAGGAAATTGTGTGTTGCTGAAAATTCCGCTGCGCATCCAAACGAAGTCCTCCAATAGGAAAACGGGAACCACTAATTTCTGTGAGCGATCCGTTTTTGACAATAAACAGCGGACGTATTGCTCCGGCAAAATGGATCAATTGTTTTTCAGTATCTATTACGCAAAGTCCTATGTCCATTCCATCATAACCATGCTGAGCCGGTGTATCTCCGTTGCGTGAAAATGTTTGCTGCATACGGTTATCAACAGCACTCAGAATTTCGGATGGATTTGTAAGCCCCTCATCAATTACAGCGCGGTTGAGCA
>CALRTD020000467.1:0-3830 GCA_943371015.1 Synechococcus sp. UW140
CGATGCAGCTTAAAACCTGCGATACCTGCAAAGATTATGTTGTTTATGGCGAATACGTAAAGAGTCCGGTTGACAAAGAATACTCAACCATCACCAACATTACTGCAGAACAAATTAAAGTAATGGCCGTAAGCCGAGGAGATGTAACCGGAATGATTACCAACACCTGTTCCTCATGCAGTCAAACCCCATCGGGCGGTTTAGTAATGCGCGGTTCACGCCCGGGTCAATCGCAGATGTTTGTTGATGGTGAAAAGATTTACGGTTCATCATCTGTTCCGGGGCTTGCCATTGGTCAGATTACCGTGCTTTCCGGCGGTATCCCGGCCGAGTACGGCGACCTCTCAGGCGGTGCCATTATTGTAACGACCAAAGACTACATTGGCGGCGGAGTTGATAAACGAAACATGTATGCCGATGCTGCCGAAGAGCAAGCAGCACGTGAAAAAGCCGAAGCCGAAAAAAACGGAAAACGCGAAACCGGCGATGAAATAATTGAAGAACAAAAAGCCGACAGTACACAAAGCAATACACCGGCACCGCAGGAAGCACCGGCGCCGCAACCCCAGCCCGAAAACAATCCGGCACCGCAAGCACCCGCAACTCCTGCTGAGCAACCCCGCTAAAAACAGTAACAACCAGCAGAGCTTTGACGCTGAGCTCAGCTGCATCCCGGCCCTCCGCATTCGTATGCGGGGGGCTTTTTTATCGTCTGGTTATTTTAAATGAAAGATCCCAAAAAAAAGACCTTCAAGGTTTTGGAAACCTTGAAGGTCTTTTTGGGGAGAGGATATACTTTTTATTTAATTCTACGGTTTACTTCGGAGAAGTACACTAAAATCACTCCTGAATCAGTGAGAAACAGCTACACGTTTGGTGTAAGTGACACCACCGGTTTCGAACTGAAAGAAGTAAAGTCCGGAGGACCACAATGAAGTGTCTAAGCGGACAGACTGACTAAGCAATTGTGATTGAACCAACTTTCCATAGGCATCAAACACGGCTAATCGCACAGGCTGTGTAAGCACATTTGAGAAATGTACCTGAACAAAATCGCTGGCGGGAGAAGGGAAAACAGTAACCGGCGTAACTGCATCCGGGAGTGATACTCCGGTAGTAACCGGTGGCAACTCAAACTTCCACATTCCCCGTCCGTAAGTGGAACAAAAGATGGTTCGGAATGCATCCGCATATTCAAGATCCGATACATTGGCATTGGGAAAACCATTCTGCAACTTAATCCATCCGGCCAATGAATCGCTTTTCATATACATGCCGGCTGCCGAACCCAGAAAAACAGTGTTCTCTGCATCTGCTGTCAGCACCCCGCAGTTAAACTGAATATTCGGTAATCCGGCAGAAAGATTAGTCCATGAAACACCACCGTTTACCGACTTATACACTTTACTTCCCGACTGATAACCACCACAAACAATCCACACTTCCATTGGTTGTTGCGGATGCACAAACACCCGGTTAATTGGAACACCAGACGGAAGCGCAGAGGAATAGTTCTGCCAGTTTTGCCCTGAATTGTAGGTGGCATAAAAACGATTGTAGTCGGTAGCGTAAATTACATTGCTGTCGGATGGCGCAAAAGCTACACCATTCAGATTGTTACCGTTGTTCAGGTTGGAGGAAATCGGAATCCAGTTCATACAGGCATCATTCGACTTCCAGACTTCGGCAAAGCCGGCAATAAATGAGCGTGTATTTTGCGGATTAATAGCAAAAGGAGTAACCCAATTGCCCGTCCAAACCGGCAGCGGACTAGACTGATCCGGTATCGGATACCAGCTTGCCCCACCCGTTGATGATGCTGCCATAGCGCCCCCAATTCCCATCACATAATGATTATTTGAAACCACCGGATCAATAAGAACCTCCATAATATCTCCTCCCACATCAGAATGCCAGTTATTTCCGGTTCCCTGACTTTTTACCACATAGCAATTATCTTGTGCTCCGGCGCCAATAACGGCAGTATCCGTTTTACAGACATTCATTCTGTAGAATTGTAACGCGCCGAGATTATTGTTCAAACTGGTCCAGGTATTCCCATCGTCGGCAGTTTTCCAAATTCCGCCATCATTGCAGTCAAAAAAACGTCCGTTGCCAGTTTGCAGAATTCCGTGGTGATCACAATGTACGGGCGCCCACTGCGACATTGTATTCCATGTCAAACCGGCGTCAGTTGATTTCCAACTCCAAACAGCACCGAAATAAAAACGCAGTGGCAGACTCTGCGAAACATCAAAATACAGATTAAACCAGGTTTGCTGTCCGATATTGTGATAGGGTGAAGTGAACCAGTTTTGCCCGCCATCTGGTGTTTCAATTAAATTCATTGAATCGGTGCCGAGTTGAATACCGGCGGCAAACAGCGACGCCGTCTGAGCGGGTGTTACTGCAAGTTTTATTTTGAAATAAGTGGCGGGCAATCCGGAATCGCAGAAGCTCCAGCTTACACCATTGTTTGTGCTTACACGAATACGTGCATAGGAATAAACCTGATCAGGGTATGAAGTCACATACAGTACTGATGCATTTTGCAAGTCACGCGCCACACTGTAAAAGTCGCCGGTGAGAGACGGTATAAATGTTGTTCCGCCATCTGTTGAGCGGTAAATATACCGGTTCGTAATTACTATAATATTTCCGGCAAGAGAGGGATGCAGTGAAAAATCGCGGATGTATTCATTGGCCTGAAGTGTAAAGGAAAGAGCCGTGGAATCCCATGAAGCTCCGCCATCTGTACTTTTTAACAAACCAAATGAATAGGCGTCTCCACCGTTTGCATCGCCGGTAGCGAGATAAATAGTTTGTGCATTGAGCGGATCATACTGTACTTTGGTTACGCCCAGCGATGCAAATAAATCAGACGTCGGAATCCATGACTGACCGCCATTCGTGCTCTTCCACAAACCACCGCTTGCAGAACCCAGCCAGATTGAATTGCTGTCGAGCGGATCTACTGCCACACAGTTTACACGACCTGCTCCGCATAGGTTATTCGCATTATCGGGGCCTATATATTTCCACATTGCCTGCGACATTGTTCGCTGTTCACGCGGGGATGCCGAATTCCATAATTCACGCATGTCGGCACCCGAATAATGCTGAAAATGATGACTTGCGGGGCGGTCAGGAAATCCGGGGAAATAGCTTGTATTTAGCTTGTCGGCTTCCTGAGCAGGAAGTGGCTGAGAGCCCAATACGGCATACAGCATACAGCCGATGATGATGGTAAGTTTTTTCATTTGGTGTGTTTTAGCATTTGCAAAATACAACACACAAAATAATTAGCCCCACAAGGGTTGGTAATATTCCGCAAATTCAAAAAATATCGCTGCTAACTAAGAAACGGCCGTTCCGTTAGGAACGACCGTTTCAAGGAATGGAATTTGATCAGAAAATTACTTCTGCGTAAAATCAACTTTCATCATATAAACAGTACCGGGAATAACCGGCGCATTGTGTACATAAAATTTATTGAGGCGTTCGGTTACCGCTGCTTTTTGAGCTTCGGTAGTTGCATCGCAAGTTTGCACGTTGATCTGTCCGTTTCCGTCGATTGTAAATGTTACAACCGCAACGCCTGTTCCGAGTTCAGCTTTTTCTTTGGCTGTAAAACCAAGCTGGTTGTTGATGCGCTTCATCAGATCGCGGTGACCGTTGCCAGCGTTAGCGGTGAATGTGAAAGCGAGGAAAAGGGCGAAGAAGAGTACGAGCTTTTTCATGGTGCAGCGTTGTTTAGTGTTGTGTAGTTGTTGGTGAGTTTCATGAATAAGACGGTTCAGGGTTACCGGTTTGTTACAGCACAGCATGAA
>CALRTD020000468.1:0-3825 GCA_943371015.1 Synechococcus sp. UW140
AAGAACGATGGCCCGGCTGTGCCCAGTGTTGAGAAAACCGCAATGGTTCGATCAATCCACGTGTTCTGATTGAGTGCGCCGGCAATGCCTAATCCGATGCCAAAAAATGAAGCTATAAGTATAGCTGCAAAAGCTAACACAATTGTCTCGGGCAATGTTTCAAAAATAATGTCTGAAACCGGTCGCCTGTCGTGATAAGAACGGCGGAGGTAAGGCGCTTTGAGTACTAACTCTTTTCCGCCACCTACACCAAACAGCTGCACGGGATGTCCGTATTTTGCGGTATCCAGATAGTAGCTGTCTTTGGTATCGGTTGGATGAAGAACAGACACAAAAGAGATATCGTTCAAGAACATCAGGTACTGCTTGTGCAGCGGCTGATCGAGACCGAGATCCTGACGAATAATTGCAACTGAAGCTGAATCAGTGTGCTGCCCCATTTGCATCCTTGCCGGATCGCCGGGCAGAACATTGAACATCAGAAAAACGACTGAGAGCACCCCGAACAATACCAGGAAGCCATACAGCAGTCGTTTTACGATGAATCTTACCATCAGCGCTTATTGATTTCTTCTGTTGAAGGGAAATCATTGATGTGCCACATGCTGAAAACAATGCCGTGGTACAGTTTCACTAATCCTGGATTTGAACGCACTACAGTTTTAAGCGCAGTTCCGTCGGCCGTGTAAACGGGGAATGTGGCACCTGTTTTCTTGCGGAAAACTTCCACCTGTTCAGGCGATGCAGAACTGAGCGCATAGAACGGAACGCCTTTTGCCTGACAAGCTGCTGCAAATGCATTCACTTCTTTCATTCGCGAAAGATCTGCTTTTTCAATATCATACATCACAAGCATGAATGATTTTGCAAGCTCCGTTTTAAAGAGCGAATCGTTCATTGCTTCACCGGTTTCGGGATTTGAAATGCTGAAATCGCCGATGGTGGCATTGCAATTGCCTTTGCGAATCACTTCATCAAACCGGCAGTAATATTCCCAGATCGAATCAGAAGGATAGGCCGAAAGTTCAAACGCTCCGATGGTATCAGCCTTGATGTTTCGCATGTAATAGACCATGTGAATGGAATCAGGAACGCAGCCGGTTTCTTTCGGATTTTTGTTTTTTGAAGCGGTGAGAATATGGGTGCCGATTTTGTACGGACGGAAATCAATTACCGGCAAATGCTGCCAGGTATAAACCGGGAAAGCAAACGAGAGGAAGGTGCCGATGCCGATAAGTCCGGCCATCAGGATGGTATTTTTGAACAGCGGCTTGAGGTGTTTTTCGCCGGCAAACAGCAGGGCAATCAGAATCAGCAGAATCAAATCTTTCCAGAACGATTCCCACGGCGTAAGCTTGATGGCATCACCAAAGCAGCCGCAGCTGGTTACTTTATTGCAGCAAGCCGAGTAGAAGGTGAGGAAACTGAAAAACACAATCATGGCCAGTAGCAGCCATAAGGTCCAGCGCACCTGAAAGCCCAACAGCAAAAATATCCCGAGCACAATTTCGGCGCCGCAGAGCAGAATAGCCAGCAGCAGCGAGTGTTCAGCAAAGAAATGCCAAATACTGTCTTCTTTTTTTACAACTGCTGCGGGTTCTTCAGGAATTTGTGCGGCTTTCTGCTCTTCTTTTACGCAAGGAATGCCGGCTTTTTTATCGCCGGTCACTTTCATGTCGCAACTGAAGCCAGCGTCAAAAACTTCGAAATATTCTTCGAGTTTGTAGCTGAAACCTACAGGGTCGTTGGCTTTTATAAATCCCGAGAAGATAAACAAACCGCCAACTGCAATGCGGGCGAGTTGCGTAACCAGCGGCACACGGCCGAAGATCATATCGAGATTAATAATAAGTACCAGCCCAAGCAGCACAAGTCCGAGCGTTATGCGGTCGAAACAGGGCGGGCAGATTAAAAACAGGATGCCGGCGATCACAACAGATACACCAAGGCGAAACCAGCGGGACTTCAGGAAGTTCATAGTGTTCCTTCTGAAAAGCGGATGAGTACGAAAATAGAATAATTGATGATATCGAAGTAGTTGCCGTCAACACCTTCTGAAATGAGCGTGTTTCCGTTGTTATCTTCGATTTGTTTGATCCGCAATAATTTTGCCAGAATCAAATCGGTAAGCGAACTGATTCGCATTTCGCGCCAAGCCTCGCCATAGTCATGGTTTTTATTTTCCATGAGGGCTTTGGCTTGATCGGCGTATTTATCAAAAAGTGCTGTTGCTTCGTTTTCAGGCAGTTCGAGGCGCGAATCGTTGGCGAGTTCGAGTTGAATCAGCGCCATGATGCTGTAATTTACCAAAGCCACAAACTCGCCGCGTACATCATCGGCAATTTTCTGCGTGCCTTTTTCCTGAATGGTGCGTACTCGCCGGGCTTTAATAAAAAGCTGATCGGTGAGCGAACTGGTGCGAAACACCCGCCACGCCGTGCCGTAATCGCGCAGCTTTTTGACGTAGATGTCGCGGCAGATGGCTATACTTGCGTCGAACTGTTGCGACGTATTTAACATAAGCGAAACAAAACTGAGATGATGAAGCCCGAAGATACGCACTTTCAGCTCACAGCAAACGGCAGGCTGCTTTCATTGGTCCGCCCGGTAGTGATGGGCATTCTGAACTTAACGCCCGATTCGTTTTTCGATGGCGGCCGATATACCGCAGCAGATGCCGCGCTTGCACAAACCGAGCGGATGATTGAGGAAGGCGCGGAAATTATTGATCTCGGCGCGGTAAGTACACGTCCCGGCTCGGTAGCGCCTGATGAAGCCGAAGAATGGGAGCGCATAGTTGCCGTGCTGCCGATGCTCAGAAAGCGTTTTCCCGAAACCTGGTTCTCGGTGGATACCTACCGTGCCGGCATAGCAGCCCGCGCCGCCGCCGAGGGAATTGACCTGATAAACGATATTTCCGGCGGCGTGTTGGATGCCGGGCTGCTGAACGCGGTTGCGCAAACAAAATTGCCTTATATACTCATGCACATGCAGGGAACTCCGCAAACCATGCAGCAGGAGCCGCAGTATACTGATGTTGTTGAAGAAGTCAGCCATTGGTTCGACAATAAACTGGCTGAGTTAAAGGCGCACGGTATTTCACAACTTATTCTCGATCCCGGTTTTGGTTTCGGCAAAACGGTTGAGCACAATTATCAGCTTCTCGCCGCGCTTCCCGAATTTGTGAAGAAAGGATATCCGGTGCTGGCCGGTATCTCACGAAAATCAATGCTGACAAAACTACTCGGCATAAAAAAAGAAGACGCCCTGAATGCCACCACCGCCGCAAACACACATGCTCTGCTGCTCGGCGCAACTATTCTGCGCGTACATGAGGTAAAAGAAGCCGTTGAAGTGGTACGTATTCACGAAGCCCTTTTGAAGTGTAAAGTGTAAAGTGTAAAGTGTAAAGTGTAAAGTGTAAAGTGTAAAGTGTAAAGTGGAGGGTGTTTTCTCCCTTACTTGGAACTGTAAAGTATATACCAATTACTAAATTCGGGAGTGTTCAATTAACAGCATTATGATAGGATCGTGATAACAAGCAATCGGCTGATTCTCGAAGAGAATCAGCCGATTGCTTGTTGATTTGTCACTTTACACCCTACACTTTACACTCAACACTACATTTTGTAAAGTGTAAAGTGGAGGGTGTTTCCTCCCTTACTTGGAAGTGTAAAGTATATGCCAATTACTAAATTCGGGAATGTTCAATTAACATTATTATAATAGTATAGTGATAACAATCAATCGGCTGATTCTCGAAGAGAATCAGCCGATTGCTATAGTTGATTTGTCACTTTACACACTACACTTTACACTCTACAC
>CALRTD020000469.1:0-3807 GCA_943371015.1 Synechococcus sp. UW140
GTTCGTAAGTGCCATCCTGCATTAATTCTGGTGTATATAGAATTTTGCAGCTGTTGTTGGGCAGCATGGCGGGCGTAAAAATCAACTCCTGATTCCAGCTCAGCAATTGCGGATTGCTTTGCGAAGGACTGCGCAGAAAAACCCGGAAGTCTGATGAATCGTTGAGCGCGAGGAACTGGTTTTCGTCTTTCAGCTGTATCAGAATCGATGGCCGCGCCGAAACAATATCGCCGTTAATGATGTGTACACCGTCGAATGTAACATCGAGCAGCGGGTTAATATTGTCGGTGCTTACGCTGAACGGAACCATCAGCACATTGTTGAAGTGATAGGGTTCCAGAATGGTACTGGCATCGCCAAGCGGATTTACTTCGAGCCAGAGTTCGTTGTTGCCGCTGAGGCCTTCGGTGGGCACGCGCAATGTATCGCGGAACCAGGTGTAGCCGGCAAGCACGGGCAACCGCAGCTTATCGGGCAGCGAATCGCGGGCGCGGCTTTGGTCAATTACCCAGTAGCGAATCAGCAAACTATCGGTTACCGGCCATGGTGTAAGGTTTTCGATAGCGGTAATCAATTGCAGCGGCTCGCCTTCCTGCACCGTGTCGTTGCTGAGACTAAAGAAGCGCGGCGGATTCACGGCCAAATCGGGCAGGGGATTGTACAGCACCTGCCAGCGGTCGAACTGCGGCGGTGTGCGCGAAGTATCATCAGTCATGCGCGCCACCAGTTTGATGTACGGAAACAGCGTGGCGTTTACATAGTTGTTCAGTTGCAGCACATCGGTCGAGTCTTCGGGGAATGTGGCCAGAATGGCTTCAGTTCCGTTGGCCTGAATACCGATAAGTTGAACAACTACATTGTCGTAATCGGGCAATTCGGCTGCGCGCTGCCGCCAGTGAAACGATCCCCAGCTTTGTGCCGGACCAATTACGGGCGATGTCATTACGCCTTCATTCCAATTGGTAACAAGTGTATCAGAAAGCGTAATGATTGAGTTTCGTGCTGCGCCGATAACTTCCGATGCTGTGCCCGGTGCGCTGCCCTTAGTGCCATACACAATGTAAGCTACCGAATCGGCTACAGTGCCGTTGCCCACCTGCGCGCTGCCTATGCTCTGGAATGCGCCGCGAAGCGCTGCAGTGTAGGGCGTACGCATTGCCCACGGCCAGTTCTGACTGTAGATAAGTACTTTGTGGCCGTTCGGAATTGAAGCAATAAAGTTGCTCAGCAAAGATTGATTGATGGAATCGGTATCAAAGAAATCGAAAGCGTTGAGTGTTTGTCCCGGCACACAATTGTAATAACCCGGCGGCAATTGCCCGAATACCGAATCTGCGTAATTCCACGCAACACCGCTCACCGGATCAATCACCGCAACGCTCATTCCGAAGCCGCCAACTGCTGAAACACACGAGAAAATATGCTGATTGGCGCCGTTGATTTTGTACCACGATTCGTTCCACGGCACAGCAATATTATAAATACCGTTTTTAACGCTGATCGTTTTTACATCATTGAAAAAATCGAAACGGCGCTGCGGACGGTTGTACTGCACATATTGATACCCATTGTTTTTGAACTGATAAAAATGCGCCTGTCCCCAGCCGGTTTTTCCAACAATGTACTGAAACGAACTTTCGCGCCAGATCAGTGCATCGGCCGGTGTCAGCGAGTCGGGACTCACGCGCCAATAATATACTGTGCTGTCGGTAAACGTTACCGGAGGTTTCCAGCTCACCACGCCGCCGGCCGAAGTAATAACCGTGCTTTGTAAAAAGGAACTGTTAAATGTATCAACAGTATCAATCTGGAAACGATAGGGCTTTGCACCCAGCATTGCGTTTACTGTTGAGGCTTTGAGTGTAATGGTATCGGTAGGAATTACCGCAAATTCATACGGATAAACCGGAATAATGGCATTGCCGCGAATCAGTAAATCAATATCGGGAATGGTTATGTTATTGCTTTCATTGCTCTCTGCAATTTGCCCGAAATAATCAACCGAAATGCGGATGCGGTTCAGGCCGATACCACGCTGCTGATCAACCGGAATGGCAAAGCGGACTGTATCACGGAAATAAGGTGCCGGAATTTGCAGCACGCTTGTAGCTGTATCGTTGTTCGGAAAAATGCGCTGTAAATGCACCACAAACGAATCACGCACTGCACGGCCGGCATTGGTAATGCGCGCATAAATCAACACACTGTCGGGCTGTGTTTCCTGATCAAACCAAACATCGGCATTGGAAATCTGATAGTCAGGAAATTTGCGTGAACCAATAATTACAGCCGGATCGCCGTGCAAAGTCATTTCAAGCATGGTTGACTTACTGTATATATTGGGAAAGGTTTGTGCCTGATAACGGAATACTGTTTTCTGAATATTTTCACCAATGCTCAGCCCGTATTCCGACTGACCAATTGACTTGTAAAGTCGTGAGGTGTATTCATTCAGATATCCATCAATACCAACACTTACCGAAGCCAGATAACCAATTGTGCCTCTGTCGCGAAGCAAAACAAATGCTTCGCTCGAACTTGTTCCGGTCGAGTGGATATCTCCTGCGTAACAAGAATTGGCAATGAGAAACGGATAACGTCCGGTGTTGTTGTACGTTGAAGGATCATCAATGCTTTGGTCAAAACCGGTGCCCGATGCGTGTCCGAAAAACGTCATAATCGCCACACCGTTTTCGATGCGTTCGCGGAGCGTATCGGATTGATTGATTTGAATCGGCGCGCTTGTAGTTTTCAGATAGGTTTCTACAATTCCGCCAAACGAAGTGTCTTCAATAATTTGTTCGTAGCCGAGCAAATAGTTTTTAAACGTGTTTTGCTGAATGGTATCTGTGCCGCCACCAAAATGCAAGATGTACTTCATCCATTCTTCGGGCGCATTGTTTTCGTAGTCGATAACCTTGTTCAGGTAATCGGCAACGGTTGCCGAGTCTTTGGCAGCAATGCGGCCTGTAGGAATTGCAGGTTCATACTGCGTGCCGTTAAGTCCTGCAGTAAGCAGGTTATCGCTTGGCGGACTTCCTGCACTTGGCACAAGGTTATCGTTCCAGAGTGCCTGACGTGAAATGCCCGGGTACAATGATTTGCCGACGAGCAACAGATGTCCGGGTTTTGATGGCGATGTTTGAATCAGGAAATCTGCAAAGCGGCGAATGCCCATCGGATGTTTGTTGATGCCCCAGGCAAACTGATCGTAAAGCTCAGCCACATCGGCAACAATTACATGGCGTGTTCCGCCTGCAAAACTGCGGCGGTAGCTGGCATAATCCTGCACCGGATTCATGAGTGTTGCATGTGTAATAATTACAAAACTCGAATCGCCAAGCTGTGCCGAAAAATCAGTGAAACTTCCGTTGCCGTTTACCGCTTTCAGGTTGGCCGCCGGAAGGTTAATCATGGTGCCTTCCGTAACTACAAAAAAAGGCTTTTCTGTTCCGTTCCCATTGCGCACCAGTGCTTTCCAACTACCGCTTTGCAGTGTGCCCGGAATGCGCGATTGATGAAAGAAATCGTAAACAATTACAGTTCCTGAGCCCGAAATATTGGTGATTTCGAGCAATGATTTTGAAGCATTCGGGTTGTCGGGAAGCTTTCCGCCAAACTGCACACGGCCTTCCAAATCAAAGGTATGCGGATAAGTAAGGCGGATATAACCCAATGCAGTGCGCCCCGACGAAACTGAGCCATTGCTGTTGATACTCGTTACCGCAACCTGTGTTGATGTTGAGTTTAACGCTGATGCCGGTTGCGTAAATGTGTATGTTTTTATCGCATAGCCATCATACGTAG
>CALRTD020000470.1:0-3802 GCA_943371015.1 Synechococcus sp. UW140
TTTGTTTTTGGCAGATATTTTCTTTTTCAACAGATTAAGTTTCCGGGAAATGTGTGGTTATCTTGGTAATAACCTTACACAAACCCACATGGCTGTTATTTCTGTTCTCGAAGACCTGATTGACAATGGATCAGGTACAACATTTCTTCCGCTGGGCATACGCGGAAAACTGTTTAAAAAAAATAATCTGGTCGGTGCAATTGCTGATAAAATCGCCAAAAACCGGAAGGCCAAAGCCGAAGGGCTTTGGGGCACAGTTGGTCGGGCCGATGATCAGCCTGTTGACTGGTCGGGCGAGTTAGACTGTTCAGGAGAATTTAACGCTGATTCATTTGGTGTTACATCGCGTGAAGTTGGTTTCGTGAAAGAATGGCAGAACATGGTGGGCGACCGCATTCGTGAGCGGTTTATTTCATTTGATCGTATTCGGTTTGGCAAGAATAAAAACAGCCGTCGTTTGCGCCTTACACTTATGCTGGCCGAAGATGAGGGCGCAGTCGTTTTTATGCATCATACGCATGATGGCGACAAATTTGCCGCCGAAGGCTATCCGGAATATATTCTACCGGCAGGCGAAAGAGATGGCGACAGACTAAACTACTTTTTTGATGTGCCGGATGAAGATGATAAAAAGATCTTCCGGAAAGGAATCTTCAAAAATTGGAAGCACCGTATGATTGTGCGCGTTCTTACATTTAAAATCTACGGAAAGCCCGTTAAAGATTTTCTGATGAAAGACAATGCCTATCGCTTGCTTCGCTTTGATAATGGAGCTTTCAGGGAAATTGGCGGAGGCTATGAACTTGATCCCGGCAAAAAAACGCTGTTGCTTTTGCACGGAACGTTTTCAACCACCGAAAATTCATACAAAGGCATTATAGGTCCGGATCCTGCCAATTCATGGCTCACCAAAGTGATGCGCGATGGCGGGAAGTATGAACAAATCATCGCGTTTGATCATCCTTCGGTTGTGCACGGCCCGGCTGAAAATGTGGTTGAGTTCAAAAAAAGACTTGGCCCCGGCTTTAAGTTTACGAAGCCTGTAGATATGATCTCTACAAGTCGCGGCGGATTAGTGGGCAAAACAATTTGTATTGATCATGAGCTCTCGGGCAAAATTTTGACAGTAGAAAAATTTATGCCCATAGCCTGTGCGAATGGTGTTGACTACTTCAGAGCTGCCGAAACTATCATCGACTATTTAAATATGATGCGGGTAATGGGTATGATTTCAGGCAATATGCTCATGTCGCTCATATTCGGAGCATTGCAGCTTTCGGCAAAAGTATTTGTAGAAATGCCGGGCTGCAAAGCCATGACTCCCGGAAGCGATGAGCTCAAAGCGATAATTGGCACAACTGCTTCGCCGGTAAATCCGCTTAATCCGTTTACCAGATATTACCCGGTTGTTGGCGACTACAATCCCGATCCTGCACTCGCATCGCCGTTTGTAAATTGGCTGGATACACGTATTTCCAAGATACTCGGAGCATCAAACGACTGGGTTGTTGGAACCGATAATCAGTTAATTATGCCTCCCGGGTTTTATGCAAACGGCTGGGCTCCTGAAGTCTTCCGCTCGCGCACTGTAAACTGCACGCATCTTGATTATCTGAAAGCCGATAAAGCCGAAATGCCGCAGCGCTGGGCTTGGGCATGGATGCACGATCAGCTGTAATGCGTGGGTCGTAATTGCATCGTGTTGCATCACGACGCTGCATGAGGTGTAGATCAAAGGCCTTTTTTCAGCAGGCAAAAAATTCCTGTGCTAAATTTTTGCGCCGGTGAAGGTTCAGCAGCAGTTCTCTGAAATAGTCGGCGAGATAGGTCATGCCTTTAAAATTAATACGCTCACTATCATCAGCCGGTGTGTGGTATTCGCTGTGCATGCCTGTAGTAATAAGCAATGCCGGGATGTGTCTGTCTGAGAAATTACAATGATCAGAACCACCGGCAATAAGGTTTCTCCGCCGAATTACATTGAAACCATTTGCCGAATCGTTGGGGAGAATGGTACTCCAACCGGTAAAATCAAGTGCACCGTCGATCCGCAAAATTGGCCGCAGCAAATCAAGTCTGCCGATCATGTCAAAATTTAAGCAGCACAAAATGGTTGACGTATCGCAGATTCCGCTTTTTACAAAAAACTCGGAGCCATGAAGACCGTCTTCTTCGCCGCTGAATGCAACAAAAATCATATCGTAGCTGAGCTGCGAGCTGTTTTGTTTGCACCAGGCAGCAAGACCAAGCAGCATAGCTACTCCGCTTGAATTATCATCGGCACCATTGTGTATTTGTTGCGTGAAAGGAGCTTTGGAATGATGTTTCCCGTTACCGATATGATCGTAATGCGCACTCACCACAATTGAATACTTGGAGCGCGTATCAATTTTGCCAATCACATTACCGGATGAACGGATTACAACAGAATCTGGACCAGAATATTCAAAAGGCTGTAGCGGTTTTTTGCGAATAAATCTGCAGCCAGCACGCTTCATCTCCGAAGCAATAAATTCTGCACTCGATTTCTCCTGAGGTGTTCCAACTTCACGGCCTTTCATCGAATCATGCGCAAGTGTATTCACTACAAACCGAAAGTAATCTTCGGTAAGTCCGGGCATAACCGCATTCTGCTGCGCATGCAGATGAAGAGTAAAAGCGAAAAGTAAAGGCAGAATAAAGCGCATAAAAAAATCCCGTCCAAATGTACATCGGACGGGATTTAAAACAAGTTGTTTTAGCTATTATTTTCCGCGGGTAGAGAGCAGGTTGGCTTTCTCTTCACGGGTCAAGCTCGGAGGACTTGTCCACATGAGGTTAGAGCCATTCCACCATACCGGTGAACCAGACTGCTCAGTGTTACCATCGTTAAACAGTACACCCTGCATGTTGGTTGAAAAGTTGGGTTTGGTGAGTTCAGCCGGAACAGCAGAAGCTGCGGCATCAACACGGGTTCCAACTACAATCCAGGAGAAGTCAACATTGCTGGTTCCGTTGTTTTGTTCGGCTACTGTGAAGCCTTTTTCATCAACAGAAACAATGTAGAGACCATTGCACTGACCTTGCGGTGTGATGGTAACGGTAGGCTTGCTGCCAGCTACCAATGCTGCAAATTCAGGTGTGAAGTTAACACGGGTTGTACCGTTGCTGAGTTGTGCAGAACCATCGTCATATACTTTTACTTTGGTAGAAGTAACAGCATAAGCCGGAGTAACTGTACCGTTTGTATTAACGAGATCAGCATGGAAACCGGTGTTGTAGGTGTTGCCTACGTTGAAGGCTGCATACATAGAACCCATGGTGGTAAGACCCATCACATCGCCATGTACCCAAGCACCCATCAGGTCGCCAGAGAAACCTCCGCCAATACCAGTTGCATTGCCGTTAGAGAGACGACCGCCACCGTTTGCATAAGCAGCAGAACCGTAAACACCGTAGTTCAGGAGACCTGAAGAACGGTAACCGAGTGAACCCCAGTAAGTACCTGATACTTCAGAACCAAGAGTACCGCCGCAACGGGTGTAATCGTTGTAGTTCCAGCCACCTACACCGAAGGTGTAAAGATCGCCCCAGAAGTTAAAACCACGGGTAGCATCGTTGGCAACGCTTTGTGCATAGCCTGTACCATCGTTCTGGCTGTCGCGTGTGCGGTAACCGAAGAGAGTGGTTTGACCATCACCATTAACGGTGAGCTGTTGCTGATAAATATACATGCGGTACTGGGTAACAGGAGTAATGTTTACACCAATGTTACCGGTGGTACTTTCCTGCATGATAGAGTTACCAAGTGTATTAGCCGAGA
>CALRTD020000471.1:0-3791 GCA_943371015.1 Synechococcus sp. UW140
AAAAGAGATTAAGAATAGATTTACTCTTGCACATATCAGGTTTGCAGGGGCAGCAAAGATTGTATCTTTGCACCATGATTTTGCTCACCGGTGCTACTGGAATGCTGGGTTCGCATATTGCGCTTGAATTGCTGCGCAGCGGAGAACAGTTACGTGCACTGTGCCGGCCGGGCAGTTCAACGGCTGCTGCAGAAGCGGTGTTCGGCTATTACGGAGCATCGGCATTGTTCAGCAGAATCGAATGGGCAGAAGGTGATGTGATGGATGTGCAAAGCCTTGAAGATGCCATGCAGGATGTAACGCACGTTGTGCATGCAGCGGCATTGGTTTCGTTCGACAAGGCCGACCGTGATGCACTCTGGAAGATGAACGGCGAGGGCACAGCCAATATGGTAAATGCTGCGCTTTCGGCCGGAGTACAGCGGTTTGTACACATCAGCTCTGTAGCCGCACTGGGCAAAACCGAAAACGGCGCCGTGGTTGATGAAGACAGCTGGTGGAAAAACGCGCCGGGCAATTCGCACTACGCCATTTCGAAGTACAATGCCGAACGTGAGGTATGGCGCGGTACAGAGGAAGGGCTCAATGCAATTATTCTCAACCCTTCATTTATAGTTGGTCCCGGCGATCCGAAGCGCAGCAGCAATGTCGTTTTTCCGATGGCTGCCAAAGGCATCAACTGGTACACCGAAGGAATTACCGGCTATGTAGATGTGCGCGATGTAGCCGCCGCTGTAAAATGGGCACTCAGCAGCACGGTGAGCAGTGAGCGTTTTGTGCTCAACGCCGAGAATCTCAGCTACCGGCAATTCATAGCCATACTGCTGAATGCATTCGGGAAAAAACCGGCAGCAAAACTGCTGAAGCCCTGGATGACCGCATTCGCCTGGCGCGGCGAAAAACTACTGGCAGCACTCAGCGCCCGAAAACCAAGACTCACCAAAGAAACCGCTGCCGTTTTGCACGAAGTAACCCGTTTCAGCGGAACACGCATTGCAGAAAAAATGCCGCTGCACTATCATTCAATTGAAGAGGCGGTGAGTAATGCTGCACCTTTCTACAAATCAATGTTCAATGCTTAGTGTTGAATGTTGAATGTAATCGGTACATCAAATAACTAGTTAAGAGAGCAATACATCTGACTCATTCAACACTCATCATTCAAAATTCAACATTATATATGAAGCCTAAAAAATCATCTGAATCGCTTGCCATTTCAACCCATCATGTGTTGCCTAACGATACGAATAACCTGAATAATTTATTTGGCGGGCGTTTGCTCGAATGGATGGATGTTATTGCTGCTGTTTCGGCACATCGTCATTGCAGACGTGTTGTTGTAACGGCTACCGTTAACCACGTGGCTTTTCACCAGCCTATTCCGTATGCCAGTATTGTTACGCTTGAAGCCAAAGTATCGCGTGCTTTTAACTCATCAATGGAAGTATTTATTGATGTGTTTGTAGAGAATCCGGTTACGGGTAATAAGGTGAAAAGCAATGAGGCTATTTACACATTTGTAGCGGTTGACCAAAATGGCGCACCGCTGCCTGTAGCACCTGTTGAGCCTGAAACTGAAGAAGAAAAATTACGTTTCGACGGAGCATTGCGCCGCCGTCAGCTTGCTCTTATTCTTGCCGGTAAAATGAAACCGCACGACGCAACCGAACTTAAAGCCTTGTTTGTATAGGCATAGCCGATGATTGTCTTGAAAACCGAACGTCTGCAGTTGCGCCTGCTTACCGAAGCCGATGCAGATTTCATGTTTATGCTGATGAATACCGAAGGCTGGAAACAGTTTATCGGCGACCGCGGTATTCGTAATGCGGAAGACGCGCTGCAGTATATGCAGAAAGTTTATCTGCCATCCTACACAACGCATGGTTTCGGTTTTTACGCAGTTGAATTGTTGGGCGAAAGCACACCAATCGGACTTTGCGGATTAATTAAAAGGGCCGAACTCGAAGACACGGATATTGGTTTTGCATTTTTACCCGAATACGCCGGAAAAGGCTATGCAACCGAATCGGCTGTGGCGGTTTTACAATTTGCAAAAGAGGAATTGAAACTAAAAAGCATTGTAGCGATCACAGCTCCGGATAATGTTTTATCGCTCAATGTGCTTCGTAAGATCGGACTCACTGTGCAGCAAACAATCAGCTATATGGGTGAGGAGCTGCTGCTGATCAGCGAACCCGGGCAATTGAGTTAAACCGGAATTTCCTGTTCGGAATAACGTTCGCGTACTTCATCAAAAATCACGAGCAGCGGATCGAGATCATCGGTAGTGACAAACCGTGTTCTGAACTCTTTGAAGTTGGGCAGACCTTTGAAATAGTTGGCATAATGCCGGCGCATTTCTACAATGCCTAATTTCTCGCCTTTCCATTCTACCGATTTGATGAGGTGGGTACGGCAAACTTCAATGCGGTCGGCAATAGTGGGCGGCGGCAGGTGTGTGCCGGTGGCAAAGTAATGCTTGATTTCGTTGAAAATCCATGGATAGCCGATTGCTGCGCGGCCAATCATAATACCATCAATACCGTACCGGTTTTTGTAGTCGAGCGCTTTTTCGGGGCTGTCGATATCACCATTGCCGAAAATGGGAATGTGGATGCGGGGATTGTGTTTTACTTCCGCAATTTTTTCCCAGTTGGCAAAGCCTTTGTACATCTGTGCGCGTGTGCGGCCGTGTATGGTGAGTGCGTGAATACCTACATCCTGCAGGCGTTCGGCAACTTCCATGATATTGATGCTGCTGTCGTCCCAGCCGAGGCGGGTTTTCACGGTAACGGGCAGCGAAGTTGATTTCACCACTGCTTTTGTGAGCCGCACCATCAGGTCAATATCTTTGAGTACACCGGCTCCGGCACCTTTGCAGACAACTTTTTTAACCGGGCAGCCGAAGTTGATGTCGAGCAGATCCGGGTGGGTGGCATCTACAATTTTTGCGGACAGCGCCATTGCTTCTTCATCGCCTCCGAATATCTGAATGCCAATCGGGCGCTCGTAGTCGAAAATGTCGAGTTTCTTGCGGCTTTTGATGGCATCGCGGATCAGGCCTTCGGAAGAAATGAACTCGGTGTACATGAGGTCGGCTCCGTGCTGTTTGCAGACGAAACGGAAGGGCGGATCACTCACGTCTTCCATCGGAGCGAGCAGAAGCGGAAAATTACCGAGATCAATTGAGGCAATGCGGGCCACGAATGTGTAGTTTTGTGCAAAATTAATCAAACCACTTGGATCAGCTACCTAAGCAGCCTTCACCGGCTACACTTTTCGGACCGGGTTTCCGGGTAATGTTATTGATCACGCTGTTTTTTTGTTGCGGCGGCATACTCAGTTTGCTCCAATATGTTCCGGGGCTTGAGTTTATGCAGGCTGATAATGACAGCACTACTGTAGCGCAGATGCGCATCGCCAATGCCTTGGGTACGTTGCTCGTATTTCTTGTTCCGGCACTGGTGGTGACCAATGTGTTTGCGCCCAACCGGTTTTACTGGCTTGGTTTGCATCAGCGTACGCCGCTGTGGTGGCTTGTTGCAGCTGCCATAATTATGCTGGCCATGGTTTTTGTGGCTAACCCGATGGCCGATTGGCTGGCCGGAACAATTACCGATCCGGAAGTCATTAAAAGCGAAGCGGAAACGGCTTTGTATTCAAAGCAAATCCTGTATATGCCCTCAGCGGGCGATTATGTCAGTTGCCTTTTGGTGCTGGCTTTGTTGCCCGCAATAGCCGAAGAACTTTTTTTCAGAGCCGCATTGTTGCAGTTGGTTGCAGTTTGGTTC
>CALRTD020000472.1:0-3789 GCA_943371015.1 Synechococcus sp. UW140
TTTCGCTCCAGGGCAAAACCAACTTCTTCGAGAAGCGTGTAGCCGAATACCAGAAAGCCGGGGTTACTTCCGACCGCAGCCAAAACGTATTCAGTCTCGACGAAGACTTTTAACCTGAAACCTGACCAGGAGCCTCGGCTCCGCCCCCATACACTCATTTTCAAAAAACACACGCTATATGTACGTTATTAAACGCGACGGCAGCCGGGAGTCGGTTAAATTCGACAAAATCACCGCCCGCATTCAGAAGCTCTGCTACGCACTCGACTCCGTTCACGTAAGTGCGGTTGAGGTGGCCATGAAGGTAATTCAGGGCATCTATCCGGGTGTGACCACCAGCGAGCTTGATAACCTTGCAGCTGAAACTGCTGCCTCGCTCACGGTAAAACACCCCGATTATGCGCTGCTTGCTTCGCGCATTGCCGTGTCTAACCTTCACAAAAACACCGAGAAATCGTTCTCAAAAACAATGAGCGTGCTTTACAATTACGTTGACCCGAAAACCGGTCAGCGTGCAGCACTCATTGCCGATGATGTAAACGAAATTATCCAGAACAACGCGCAGTTGCTCGATTCGAGCATTATTTATGACCGCGATTTTGGCTACGATTATTTCGGATTCAAAACACTTGAGCGTTCTTACCTGCTCAAAATCAACGGTAAAATTGCCGAGCGTCCGCAGCACATGCTCATGCGTGTTGCCGTTGGCATTCACAAAGACGATATCGAGTCGGCAATCGAAACGTATAACCTGATGAGCGAGCGCTGGTTTACCCACGCAACGCCCACACTCTTTAACGCCGGCACACCCAAGCCGCAAATGTCGAGCTGTTTCCTGCTTCAGGTGAAAGACGACAGCATCGACGGTATTTACGACACGCTGAAGAACTGCGCTAAAATTTCGCAGAGCGCCGGCGGTATCGGTCTCAGCATCCACAACGTGCGTGCAACCGGTTCGTACATCCGCGGCACAAACGGCACATCAAACGGCATCATTCCGATGCTGCGCGTTTACAACGACACTGCACGTTACGTTGATCAGGGCGGCGGAAAACGCAAAGGCTCTTTCGCTATCTACCTCGAACCGTGGCATGCTGATATTTTCGAGTTCCTCGATATCCGCAAAAACAACGGTAAAGAAGAAATGCGCGCCCGCGATTTGTTTACAGCACTCTGGATTCCGGACCTGTTCATGAAACGCGTGAAAGAGAATGGCGAATGGTCGCTGTTCTGCCCCAACGAGTGCCCCGGTTTGCCCGATTGCCACAGCGAAGCATTCGAGAAGCTTTATACCAAATACGAAGAAGAAGGCCGCGCCCGCAAAACCATTAAGGCGCAGGATCTCTGGTTTGCCATCCTCGAATCGCAGATTGAAACCGGCAACCCGTATATGCTGTTTAAAGATGCGGCTAACCGCAAATCAAACCAGCAGAACCTCGGCACCATCAAATCATCAAACCTCTGCACCGAAATCATCGAGTACACCTCGGCTGATGAAGTGGCAGTGTGCAACCTCGCATCACTTGCGCTTCCGCGCTTTGTAGATCAGGGCAAGTTTGATCACCAGAAGCTGTTTGATGTTACCTACGTAGCCACAAAGAACCTCAACAAGATCATCGACGGTAACTACTACCCGGTTCCTGAAGCGCGCAACAGCAACATGCGTCACCGCCCGATTGGTCTTGGCGTTCAGGGGCTTGCCGATACGTTTATCTTGATGCGTTATGCGTTTGATTCACCCGAGGCCAAACAGCTGAACATTGATATTCACGAGACCATTTATTATGCTTCCATGACCGCGTCGAAAGACCTGGCAATGGAGCAGGGCCCTTACGAAACCTTCGCAGGATCGCCGCTTTCCAAAGGCCAGTTCCAGTTTGACCTCTGGAATGTAAAGCCTACAGGCCGCTGGGAGTGGGATATCCTCCGCGAAGAAGTAATGAAGCACGGTGTACGCAACTCACTCCTGCTTGCTCCGATGCCCACCGCATCAACATCACAAATCCTCGGCAACAACGAATGCTTTGAGCCGTACACCTCTAACATTTACACCCGCCGCGTACTTTCAGGCGAGTTTGTAGTGGTGAACAAACACCTGCTCAAAGACCTCGTGAAACTGGGACTGTGGAACGACAATCTGAAAAACAAAATTATTGCCGCCAACGGCTCTATTCAGGATATTCCGGAGATTCCGCAAAACATCAAGGATCTTTACAAAACAGTTTGGGAACTTTCTCAGCGCACACTTATTGATATGGCTGCCGATCGCGGTGCTTATATCTGCCAGAGCCAGTCGCTGAACCTGTTTGTACAGAGCCCCAACTTTGCGAAACTCACTTCGATGCACTTCTATGCTTGGGAGAAAGGACTGAAAACCGGTATGTACTACCTGCGCACCAAAGCTGCTTCTGATGCTATCAAGTTTACCGTTGATACCGCAGCGCTGCAGGTTACACCCGAAAGTTCTTTGCCTGCACCCGCAGCAGTCAATTCAAGTGCCGAAGAAATTACAGCCGAGCGTTTGGCCGAAATCGCCTGCTCGCTGGATAATCCGGATGCCTGCGAAGCTTGCGGCAGCTAATAGTGCCACTGAAGAATAGGTTTTGAAGAAAGAAGCCCTTGCTGCACTATGCGGCGAGGGCTTTTTGTTTTTCATAGCTTTGCTGAACCAACAACTACACAAATGGCTAAAGTAACTTCTCTCGGCGGTGTGTTTTTCAAAGCAAACGATCCCAAAGCACAAAACGAATGGTATCGCACGCACCTCGGCATACAAACCGGTGATTACGGAACCACATTCGTTTGGCGAAAAAACGCACATCCTGATCAGAATGGCTATACGGTGTGGAGCCCGTTCAAAAACACCACCGAGTACTTTGCTCCTTCGCAAAAAGAATTCATGATCAATTTCAGAGTTGATGACCTGGATGCTTTACTTGTACAACTTAAAGAACAAGGTGTTGAGCAAATTGGCGAAGTGCAGAATTTTGAATATGGCCGCTTTGCATGGATCATGGATCCGGAAGGCAATAAGATTGAACTCTGGGAACCTCTCGATGAAGAGTTCAGCAGCATACTCGACAGAAACGATATCAGCGGTGCCGATTGCTGAGATTAGATTTCGCTTAATACACAGGCTTCAGCCAACTTTGGCATTACTTTAGACGTTACCCGCTTAAAGATTAATTATGATATTATTACATATAGCAGCAGCAGACGATAAACAGCTTCTGGAAATTGCCGGGGTATTGCTTAAGGAAAAGCTTGTTGCTGATGTGCGGATTGATACGATCAGAAAGCTGGAGCTAAATGCTGCGGGAGCTATTACAGAGGTTCCCCGTTATCTGCTTATTTGCAAAACAAAGGCATTGTTGTTTAGTACTATTGTTCAGCGCTTAAATGCTGAATACAACAATGTGCTGCCCGAAATTTACGCGCTGCCTCTGGTGAGCATGGAAAAATCGCAGGAAGAACTGGTGCGGCAAAAAACGAAGTCTGTTTAGCCGTTCAGGTTATCGCAGATAAAAACCGGCAAGCGTTACATCGTCTGTCTGATCATTATTGCCCTTCCAGTTTTCGAACACGGTTGCAAAGTATGCAAACTGTTGTGTAAATGGCATCGCTGTCATTTGAGTCAACGTATCATGAAGCTGTTTGGCCATAAATTTCTTACCTCTTGGCCCGCCAAATTGATCGGCAATACCGTCGGTAAAAAGATAAAGTTGCAGCGGGTTTGCAAAGCTCAGTTCGTGTGTATCGAAATTTATTTTTCGGGAATCACTTTCATCA
>CALRTD020000473.1:0-3784 GCA_943371015.1 Synechococcus sp. UW140
AAACCAGTTTTCGATGGTATGATTGTAGGTGTTAACGCTGATGGAGCTGATATTGTTGATGCTACAAGTACAAACAGTGGTATCTGGGATTTTGCATCGCCTTGTCCTACAATGTGCGATACAAGCAATGGCCCAATGTACAATCCTGACAATTATCCCTGTTCTTAATTTTTAAAGTAACAGGCACATGCACATTCCAGAAAATATTGTCCGATTTGTTATGCAATCTGCGACATGGTTTGTGCTTGTGCCTGTTCTTGCTGTTTTGATTTGGTGGCTCAAAACGCCGGTAAAGCGTTTGGAGCAAAAAATGATTGCACTGTACATCATGCTCGCTTTCGTTACAGAAGTTTTTGCAAAAGTGATAGGCGCAATTCATTTGAATAATTTACCGGTGTTACATGTTTACACATTGCTTCAATTTTTAATAGTAGCGTGGCTGTATAAACCAGTTATGAGCGGGCGTATCATGCCCAAAGTCTGGTTAGTTTTCACAGTTGCATTTCTGGTCGGAAGCATTATCAATTCGCTCTTTATTCAATCTGTTTGGGTGTTTAACGGATACGCCCGTGCTTCTGAGAGCTTGATAATAGTATTGTTTGTACTCTGGTATTTCCGTAAACTCCTTTTTTCTGATGAAGCTGTAAAACCATTACAAGATATTCCGATGTTCTGGATCAGTACAGGAATGTTGTTTTACTTTTCGGCTTGCTTTTTTGTATTTCTGCTCAGCGGAGATGTTTACATTATCAACTCAAAAGTATTCGCCATCAGTTGGGCGTTTCACGACCTCATTCTCATTATTCATTACATATTTATAACCGCTGCGCTATGGCCAACCCGGCAGCCGACACCATCTATGTCACCCTTTTCGCAGGCACGCTGATTATGCTGGTGCTTTCGTGCACCCTCATATTATTCATTGTGTATTACCACCGCCGTAATCTTCGGCGGCAGGCAGATCTGTATGCTTTAGAAGCCAATCATCAGCGTCAGTTGCTGGATGGTGTGCTTCAGGCAGTGGAAAACGAACGTCGCCGTTTCGCACAAGATCTTCATGATGAAATTGGCGGTGCTTTGTCTGCACTGCGGATGCAACTCAGCCGGCTTAACGGAACTCCTGCCGCGGTTGAACTTCAGGAAATAGCCGGAACAGGTAAAGAAGTTGTTGACTCGGCTGTGCAGAGTGTGCGCCGCATTGCTTACGATATGCTGCCTCCGGGTCTCGAAGTTTTTGGCATCGGTTATGCCGCCGGCGAACTTTGCAAACGTACAGAAGCAGTAACCCGGTTAAAAATTAACTATAACGGGAATGCTGATTTTACACTCAGCGATAAAACAAAAGAGCTGATGCTCTACCGAATTCTGCAGGAACTGCTCAGTAATGCTGCTAAGCACAGCGGCGCCAGTGAGATTGATGTTAGACTTGGGAATATTGAAAATGGTGTTGAGCTTTATTATGCTGATAACGGTACCGGTTTTAACCCAGCTGATTCAAAAGCTGGATTAGGATTATTAAACATGGAAAGCCGAGTTCAGATTTTGGCTGGAAAACTTAGCGTAAATTCAGCACCAGGAAAAGGAACTAAAATAACCGTTCAATTACCAATCTTATGACAGCAACCGATACCATTCGTGTAATGATAGCTGATGATCACCTGCTCTTTCGGCGCGGACTGATCTCGCTCATCGAATCTCAGCCCGGACTTTCTGTTGTTGGGGAAGCCAATAACGGAAAAGAGCTTCTCGATCAGCTTCGTACTATGGATCATGCTCCCAATGTACTGCTGCTGGATCTGAATATGCCTGTAATGAATGGTATTGAAGCCATCCGCCATGTGCGTACAATGGCTCCTGATATTAAAATAATCGTGCTTACAGTTCATAATGAAGAGCGCTTTATAATTCACTTTGTTGAGCAAGGTGTTAATGGCTATCTCCTTAAAACAGTTGAGCCGGATGAACTCAGCAGAGCTATACGCTTTGTAATGGAGCACGATTTTTACTTTAATGAGCTCACGCTTCAGGCAATGCGCGCCGGTACACAAACCAAAACCCGGATGCGCGAAAAAACACTCTCTGCCCCGGCAGGCCTTACCGCCCGCGAAATCGAAATTCTTCAGCTTATTTGTCAGGAGTTTACAGCCGCCGAAATTGCCGAAAAACTTTTCCTCAGCGTTCGAACTGTAGAAGGACACCGAAATAACCTGCTCGAGAAAACCGGCTCCAAAAATGCCGCCGGACTTGTCATGTTTGCAGTAAAAAACAGAATCGTAGAACCCGAACTTTAGTGGAATTGAAAAGTGAAAAGTGGAAAGTGGAAAGTGGAAAGTGGAGGGCGTAACCTGTAAATCCATTCACCACTTTACACTATACACTCATCATTCCCCGAAGGGGACATCATTCCCCGAAGGGGACATCATTCCCCGAAGGGGAAAAGGGGGAAAATCACAAAAGGTGTCTGTAGGGGCAGACACCTTTTGCTTTTGGGGTTTATAAAGCTTTTACCGGAAAGTTCAGCTTTAGTCAAAGGTGAATAATGCACGTTTGTTACACATGCGTATTTTTACCTGTTTTCTTTTTCCATAGTCTTACATGCTGAATTACAGGTTGTTTTTCTGGCCATTTTTAGTGCTGCTGCTGATTCGCAGCGGTATAACACTTTGGCAATACAGTTTCAGCATCGTTGATAACGATCAGTCACTATATTGGCTTGCTGCGAATGAGCTGGCGCATGGCGAAAGCATTCCGGCTTTTGTTTACGGGCAGGACTACAACTATTTTGTAGAGCCCTGGCTGGCAGCTTTACCTGTGCTGCTGGGTGTAAAGCCTGAGTATGCGCTTCCGGCGGTTACGCTGTTTATGTCGCTGCTGCCTTTTTTGAGTTTTGCATTTGATGCACGGCGCCGGAAACTAAACGGCGGCGCCTTGCTCTGGTTACTTGTGCCGCTGTTTTTGCCTTCGGGTTGGTTTGCAATAACCGCAATGCCCCGCGGCTTTGTAAACGGATTGTTTTTGTTTGCTTTCTGGCCGTTTATTCAGCGTATAAACCGCGATGGGCTGCGGTGGCTGTTTTCGGGTATGTTGTTTGCCGCTGCTGCCGTAATTAACCCGAATACCGTTCCGCTTATTATTTGCTGCGGAGCGGTTGAACTGGCGCAGCATTTCCGCCGCCCGGCATTTTATCTGTTGCATCTGGCCGGGGCTGTGCCGTTTTTTGCCGCGCATCATTTCATCACGCAACACACACAACAGCAGCCGGGTGGCTTGCTGCATCCGAAATGGGGACTCGAATGGACCTTCGATTATTTCGCCGAAGGAATTTTGCACATCAACCAATGGCTGCGCTGGATTGTACCCGGGAATGCGGGGTTGTGGCTCTTGCTGCCGCTTGTTTTGCTGCTTGGCTGGTTACTCATTTATCAGCGCAGGAGAAGTTTGATTTTTGCATTAACGGCATTATTGCTCGTACTCATACTTTCACTCGGCATCAATAAACTGCACGATGGACGAGAGCACCTGCACTATCCGTTTTCGCGGATGTGGCTGGCATTGCCGATTGCCGCTGCATTTCTGACCGAACGTATTCGTATCAATCGGCCTATGGCATTGCCCTTATTTTTGACAACGGCAGTGCTTTCTGCTTTTTCGTTTGGTCTGCCCGATGTCTCACAGCAGTCGGCAGAATTACCCCTGCGTATTATGTCTGTTGATACGCTTCGCAAGCAGTCGGCAGAACTAATAGCTTTTGTAGAAGCAGAAAAGCCTGCTGCAGTTGTCGGTT
>CALRTD020000474.1:0-3780 GCA_943371015.1 Synechococcus sp. UW140
AAAAAGATAAAAAGAATATAATAGTTGTTCCAACTACAAGTCAGGCTTTTGTAACAGGGCTTTTGTTAACACTCAACGGACTTTCAGAGCGCTACACACTTGAGGTTTACGGTATGTCGGCATGGATGAGTTATACCAATCTTGATAAAGAATACCTGCAAAACATAAATCTGCACTATGCAGCGCCATATTTTATCGACTACGATGATCTGGCTACAAAGCGATTGTTGCTTCAGTATCGTGCAGCATTTAAAGGCGATGCGGGAACTTATGTGTTTACCGGATTTGATATAACCTTGTATTATCTCAATGCTTTGTTCAGCAACGGAACATTGTTTTACATGAAACTGGATGAATTGAAGGCTGATGGTCTGCAGCAGCGTTTCGAGTTTTACCGCACCGAAGAAGAAAGCGGGTTTGAAAACCGGGCAATCCGAATTGTGCGCATGGAAGATTATAAGCTTGTCCGTAAATTATGAACACAACGGATCGCACAATAATTGCGGATCGCCTCCGGCAGTTGCAAGCATCAATCTGCACTGCCCTCGAAAACACCGATGGTGCTGCTCGCTTTTCAGTCGAAAATTGGAGTCGTGAAGGGGGCGGGGGAGGTATAACCCGAATTTTGCAGCACGGAAAAATTATTGAAAAAGGTGGTGTTAACTTTTCGGCTGTACATGGCCATTTGCCTGAGAATATTCAGCGCGCCTTAAAAGTAAACACCAGCGAATTTTTTGCTACAGGCGTATCCATCGTTCAGCATCCGGTGAATCCCAATGTGCCCATTATTCATATGAATGTGCGGTATTTTGAACTCAGCAGTGGCGAATGGTGGTTTGGCGGCGGAATTGATCTTACGCCTCATTATGTGGATGAAAGTGACGCAAAATGGTTTCATCAGCAGCTCAAACAAGTCTGCGACCGCTTCGATAATTCGTGGTACGAAAAGTTTAAAGCATGGGCTGATGATTATTTCTACATCACCCATCGCGAAGAAACCCGGGGAATTGGCGGAATTTTTTTCGACCGCCTTACCGGAGAGGAAAGTGAGAAAAACCGGCTGTTTGAATTTCTGATAGCAGTGGGAGAAACTTTCGCCCCGATTTATACCCGTTTTATGAGCCTGCATGCCAACGAGCCTTATGGTGAGGACGAAAAAAACTGGCAGCTGCTGCGCCGGGGCAGGTATGTAGAGTTTAATCTTGTGTATGATAAAGGCACACGTTTCGGACTCGATACAGGAGGACGAATTGAGTCTATTTTAATGAGCCTGCCCGAAAAAGCGGGATGGTTCTATGATCACCAGCCAGCGCCTAAATCGCGTGAGGCAATGACAATCAGCCTGTTGCGAAAAGGGATACGGTGGGCTTGAAATGTGTGAAATTCCATAAAAAATTATTATTATTTTTAATTTGCTGTTGACTTGTAAGGTATAATGGCCGTATCTTGCGTAAGGCAAACAAAAAATTGAATTAATAGAGTTCCACACATGAAGCAATGTCTTACCCTGCTTTGGCTTTTTATTCTGCTCAGCATCACTGCTTTTCGTGCAGATGCTCAGGTTTCAAAGCCGGCGACACACTCATCGGAAGATCACGATCATCATCACGAAAACAGCGTTTACGGCGATTCACTCGAGGGCTTTAACCCTGATGCAATAATGGCTGTTGCCGACAGTAAAAATCTTACTCCTCTTGAAGCAGCCATGTTTCTTGGTCGTGCACAGCGTGAGTACGTTAACCTGAAATACAATCTTACACCCAGTTCGCCTGCAGCGGCAATGTACTCACGGCTGGCTCCCTTGCCCAACAACGTACAGTCGCAGCCCCCATGCACAAACATGGATTTTGAAATGGCCGGTTTTTTCGGTTGGACAGGCTCTATTGGCGATAATAACCTGAGTTCATCAGGTCCGCTTCAGAACATTCAGCCCGGTATTTTCAGCACCATCATGGATGCCTTGATTACTGATTGTAATGCCCGTCATACAATCATGTCAAGTGCATCGGGCAATGACCCCTGCGCTCCAATGCCTACAGTTGCGCCCGGCGGTAATTTTTCAGTGCGTTTGGGGAATAGTTGCGCCAGCTATCAAGGTGAAATTCTAGAGCAAACATTCACTGTTGGTCCCGGAAACACCAGTTTTACTTATCAGTATGCGGTTGTGCTTAACGACGGCGGACACTTAGCCGGTGAGCAACCTTACTTCAGCATTGAAATGTTTGACCAGAATGGTAACTCTATTCCCTGTTCGCCTTATTATGTTGAAGCCAGTGGTTCAATTCCGGGTTTTGTACAGTGCCAGCCTACTATTTTTTACAAGCCCTGGACAACCGTTAATATTGATCTTCAATCGTATGTAGGTCAAAACGTAACCATCCGTTTCACCGCAGCAGGTTGTATTTACGGCGGACATTATGGCTATGCATACATTGATGCATCTTGCTTGCAGTACATCATCACACAAAACGATTCACTTTGTCCGGGAAGTTCAATTCAGCTCACCGCTCCGGTTGGTGCACAAAGCTATCTCTGGCTTTCGGGTAACCAAACTTCACAAACAATAACCGTAAATACACCGGGAACATACACCGTTACAATGACATCTGTAACCAACTGTACAACACAGCTTACAGCAGTTGTAACTCAGTATCCGCAGCCAACAGCTGCATTTACACCCGCTTTCCCGCCCTGCAGCAACGTTTATACGTTCAACAATAACTCAACCATTTCCTCCGGTTCTATGACCTATCATTGGGACTTTGGAGAACCTGCCAATGCTGCTGATACATCAAATCTTACAAGTCCTGTCTGGACGTATAATACACCCGGCAGTTACACCGTCACGCTTATAGTAACGAGTGGGAATGGTTGTGCTGATACCATTACACAAGTTGTAAATCCCGGTAATGCCGGATTAGCGAATTTCTCATCAACAGAAGTGTGTTTGAATAATCCGACCTCATTTACGGATATGTCGGCACCATCTACATTCTGGGCATGGAATTTCGGCGAACCCTCATCAGGTCCGGCCGATAGTTCTAACCTTCAGAACCCGACACATACCTACAGTGCACCGGGCACTTACACAGTAACGCTCATTGCAGGCACATCACCGTGCCCGTCTATCATGCAGCAAACAGTTGTTGTGAATGCGCTGCCGGCGGCTCAGTTTACCTATACCCAGCTTTGCGGCAGTGATGTAGTGTATTTTACAAATACATCAACTATTCTCTCGGGCGATACGATCAGCGGTGTTTCGTGGAATTTTGGTGATCCTGCTTCAGGGCCCAATAATATTTCAACCGCTCAGGCTCCCCAACATGTGTTCTCAGCTGCCGGAACTTACACAGTAATTCTCACTGTAACCTCAGTCAACAACTGCCAAAGCACAATTAGTCAGCAGATAGTTGTTGGCCCCTTGTTGTCAGCAGCGTTCAATGCCCCGAGTGTGTGCGCAAATACACCCATGAACTTTACCGATTTGTCATCAACATTGTCGGGTAACATTGTCAGCTGGACTTGGGATTTTGGCGACGGATCTCCAATCGTAACTGGTCAGGCCAATCCTACACATACTTATATAACAACAGGTACATTCCAGGTAACGCTTGTAGTTACTACAAGTACAGGTTGTATTGATACACTCGTTAGCCCGGTATCTACTACCGCGCCTCCGGTTCCTTTGTTTGCAGCTGATACATTAAATGGATGTTCGCCTCTCTGTGTCAATTTTACCGATCAGTCAACGGTTGGTGTTGGAGCAATAAATGCCTGGCT
>CALRTD020000475.1:0-3722 GCA_943371015.1 Synechococcus sp. UW140
TACGGTTAACGAAAGCCTTGAATCGCAGCCCGATCCAGAAGTACGCCGTTTGGAAGGCATGCTGTTTATAGGGCTTTCCAAGTTAGTTCCGCCGCAAAGTATTTCGATGCTGGTGCAAACGGTTGACGACAGCGCAGATCCGAATCAGAATCAGCCTCCGATCGTGTGGAGCTACTTACGCAATAACCAGTGGGTTGAACTTGATCAGTCGCTGCTGATTTCTGATACAACAAATGGCTTCATCAACAGCGGACTTATCGAATTAGGTATTCCGCAAGATGCAACAAGCGACAATACAATTCTAACACCTGGGCTGCACTGGCTTCGAGCAGCAACAGTACTTAAAGAAAAAAACGGTGAGTATATCAGAGCGGGAAGCACAAGTGCGCTGAGCAATGTGCTGAACATTCATACACAAGCTATTAAAGCCAGCTTCCGTGATAACGGTAATGATCCGAATCACCTGCGTGCATCACTTTCTGCTGAAACAATTTCAAAACTTGAAAACAGTATTTCGGCAATTAAATCTGTTAAGCAGCCCTATTCATCATTCGGCGGAAAACTCAGTGAAGCCGGAAGCGAATACTACCGCCGCGTAAGCGAACGCCTGCGTCATAAAGGACGTGCAATTACAATGTGGGATTACGAACGGCTGGTGCTCGAAAATCATCCGTCGATTTACAAAGTGAAGTGCATTAATCACATGCGCTACCGCTCAATAGACAGCAAACCCTGCTACAATCAGATGGCCGGAGGCGGCGTAACAGTCATTGTAGTATCGAATCTCCGAAATCAGAATCTGGTAAACCCGCTGCAACCCACTACCAGCAGTGCTGTATGCACCGAAATTGAAACGATGCTCAGAAAGCGAAGCCCAAGATTTGCTGATATAAGAGTGATAAATCCGAAATACGAAGAAATAAGAGTCAAGTTCAGAGTTTATTTCGGAAAACAATGGAGCAGCGATAAAGGCTACTACAGTGCGCAGCTTAACGAAGACATCAAGAAATTTCTTTCTCCCTGGGCCTATGATGAAGGATCAGATATACGCTTCGGAGGAAAACTGCATGCTTCTTTCATTCTCAACTTTATTGAAGAACGTGAATACGTTGATTACATCACTGACTTCATGCTATTCAAATTAGATGAAACAGGCAATGAAGGACAACCGCTCGAAGAAGTAAGTGCCTCAGAAGTCTATTCGATTCTGGTTTCTGCCACACAACACACAATCTCGTATTGATTATGAACGACCGTCAGCTCACCATACCGAAAACACCGGAGCTCGATACGAGTGAAAATTACTCCCTGCTCCGCGATGAAGGACTGAAATTCATCGAACGTCTGTCAAGCAAAATCTGGACCGACTATAATATCCATGATCCGGGTATCACCATCATGGAACTATTGTGCTATGCTATCACAGATCTTGGCTACCGCACTTCATTTCCGATTGAAGATTTGCTTGCCCGCCGTCCGGGTGATAATTCAATTGATAAAGACTTCTACACCGCAGCAGAAGTTTTACCGGTAAATCCTACAACTGAAAACGATCTCCGCAAAATTATTATCGATGTAAAAGGTGTAAAAAACGCATGGATATCAACCGCTAAATCGTGCGAAGCACCTGTATTTATTGATAATGAAAATGGTGAACTTACCACCAATCCGGCTGAGGCTACTGGTTTGCTTGCCCTGAACGGATTATTCAATATTCTGCTGCAATACGAAACTCCCGGCGACGGAAAAGAAGAAAGCGAACTCAGTGCCGATGAAAAAATAGTACGTGCCAACGCCAAAGAACTGATCCGTCAGGAAGTTTACAACACTGTTATGCAGCACCGCAATCTTTGCGAAGATTTGCTCGGTATCAGTGAAGTAAACGTGAGTGAAATTGCAATCTGTGCCGATATAGAAGTTCGGCAGAATGCGGACATCAATCTGGTAATGGCTAAAATTTATCAGATAGCCATTAACTATTGCTCACCCTCACTCAACTTCTATACAATGGAAGAAATGCTCGACAAGGGCTATACCATTGATGAAATTTTTGAAGGTCCGCTGCTGAAGTATGGCTTCCTCGATACAGAAGAAGTGGAGAACGCTAACCTCCGCGAAGAACTGCATACATCAGACCTTATCAATGCGATAATGGATATTGAAGATGTGATTGCAGTGCGCAGTTTCAAACTCCTGCGTTACGAAGACGGAACTTTTCAGGAGCCGGCAGAACCCTGGGTGATGAAACTGATTCCGGGACATGCAGCACAATTCTCGCGCGTTAAATCAAAACTCATTTTCTACAAAGGCTTGCTTCCGTTTATGGCCAAGCAAGATGAAGTACTGATAGAGCTGAACAGACTTCAGCAAAGCAGCGGCCGGTTCCGCAAAACCGGTCAGAAAATGGATATTGATGTGCCCACCGGAACCTGGCGCGAACTGGATGATTACTTCCCGGTTCAGAATGATTTCCCGATGGTTTACGGTATCGGACAAACGGGACTTCCCGAATCGGCAGATCCGATGCGAAAGGCACAGGCCAAACAGCTCAAAGCCTATCTTCTGTTTTTTGAGCAGTTGCTGACTAACTATCTGGCTCAGCTGGCCAATACCAACCGCTTGTTTTCCTCGCGCGAAACTGTTGACCGCCGCACACTTACTGTTACCGGCCGCAGTTACTATACACAACTCCTCAAAAACTATCCGGTTGAGGGAGTTCCCGATCCACTTGATGATGCCGTAAACGGAATTTCAGATCTCCGGCAGCTGCTCAACTTTGGCGACTATAAAGAAGAGCTTGACAAGCTGGCCGAAGACGAAAAAACATTTGCCGACCGCCGCAACCGCTTCCTCGATCATTTACTCTCACGCTTCTGTGAGTCGATGAACGAATACAGCCTCATTCTTTTTCACCAACTGGGCAATGAAAGCGGCAGCCTGCGACTGATCGCCGATAAAGAAGCTTTCCTGCGCGATTACATCCTGCTCAGCCGCGACCGCGCAAGAGCATTCAACTATAAAAAACGCAAACCCTCAGGACTTCCGCTACCCGCTCCAGCCGAATTACCGGATGTTTGGGACACAACAAATATTTCTGGACTGAAAGTACGCATTGCCCGTATGCTGGGCATGGCAGGCGTTCCGGTTGAAGATGAAAACGACAGCTACCTGCGGATTGAACAAAAGGGAAGCAACCGGTGGGTGGTTCAGTTAGTCAATAAAAAGGGCGATGTATTGCTCACCACTCAAACATTCGCCACTTTCGAACTGGCTCAAAAACGCTACCATGAAATCCGTGAAAGCGGTATGCAAGCCTCCAACTTTATTCCGGTTGATGTTACTGATCCCCTAAAGCCGAACGAAGATTATTACAAAATTGAGCTGGTAGATATTGCCGACGCTAAACGTGAACTGGCATACAACCTTTCCTTTTCCGATAAAGCAACGCGAGATGCGGTGATGGAAGAGGCAATTAATTTGCTCAAAGAAGACATCATCATCGACAACATACGCCGGAGAAGCATTGCTACCGATATGTTCAGCCTTTCAACATGCACCATTCCGGTACTTGATGAAAAGGGAAAAGAAATCGTAGATAAAAACAATAAAGTCGTTACCAAGCCCGGCTGGCACATCGAAATGAGAGCACCACTGAACGATGATCCGGGATCGAAAAGCGAATTAATTTTACACACGGTATGCGAAGACAGTCAGGAGTGTGC
>CALRTD020000476.1:0-3692 GCA_943371015.1 Synechococcus sp. UW140
TTCCTGTACAACCATTTGCATCAGTTACAGTGCAGGTATATGTTCCTGCGCACAAACCTGTTGCTCCGGGAGCACTGCCACCGCTGGGCGTCCATGCATAGGTGTATGGTCCGGTTCCTCCGCTTACTGTTACACTTGCAGTTCCAGTACAATTGCCAAAGCAGTTGACGTTTGTTTGTCCTGCATTATTAACCGTCAAAGCGCCGCCCGCAGAAGCTACTGTAACCGCCATTGTTGCTGTATTGCAGGTATTGGAAACAGTTACTGTATATGTTCCTGCGCATAGTCCTGTGGCAGTTGCAGCATTACCGCCGCTTGGTGCCCACGAATAATTGTATGTACCCGCAGGAGCTACACTTACTGATGCTGTTCCGTTACAATTAGAACAAGTTGCGGGTGTGCTTGATGGTGTAAGTGTGAGTGAAGAAACTGAACAGGGGGTGCATGTTGTTTGGTAATACACGCCCATCATACACAAGTTAAAACAATCACCTGCTGAAGTCACTGTACATGCTGATGTTGTTTGTCCGGCAGTCAGAGCTGTATTTACACTTACATAGTTCCACCAGTTCCAGGTAAGAGGAGCATTGGTTCCATTCATGATACAGGTTGGTCCTGTCACTTGCAGATCGGCAATAACGCAGAATGCAGTAGCATTTGCAGCAGCTACATTTTGACAAACATTCATTCCGGTAATGGTTTGTGTTGTTATGCCTCCCGGAACTACTACAGTTCCATCGTGAATGAGCATTGAACCGGTAAACGCTGCAGTAGGATCGCTGTAAATAATCATTAATGTAGCTCCATCCATATCGTTACCAGAGGTAGGAGGATTGGTAAGTAAACCGCTGATTATATAGTTACCATTGCCACTGATCACCGGCGTTACATCTGCGCGATAAGTATGAGAACCGGAATATCCCCAGCATTTATCAGGGCCGCTGCCTACAAGTGCCATCGGGAAGTTTTGTGTTGCTGTTGCCGGATTGATGATCGTAGCAGTTTGTGCTGATCCATCGCCAGAGCCCTCAGCCCAGAGAAAGGCTTGTTCAATAACTGCACAGGCTGGAATTCCGCTGATCGCAAAAGCAGCAGGCTGTGGAACGCCTGCGGGTGAAAAACGTTGTCCGAGACGCTGTGATGACTGTGTAAAATTCAATCCGCATTTCGAAAAATTATAAACCTGACCGAGCGAACCGTTTCCGTTTTGTGGTGTTGGATTGCCGGGACCGCGGGCTTGCTGTTGAGCTGCATAACCGGTAGTGCCCGGGATTCCAAGATTAGCTGACGAACGTGTTTGTTGTTGTGCTGCCAGATGTGAAAAGGCAAGCGTAGAAACCACGACCAATATGAGGGCACGCAGCATTTGCTTCATACTGTCTGAATGAGATTTATTAAGCAACGGTTATTTCCTTTTTTAGCGTTGCAAAATTATACCAAAAAGTATGAACAGTAAGGAGCTCCTGAGAATCGAAACGCCGTTATGTGTGGTGCTTAGCGTATGTGATGCGTGAGCCGCATAACATGTTTTTATTGATGAAAGGGGGAAGGAAATTACACTAAAAATAAAAAGTAGATTGATTTTTTATTTTTTAAGAAACGATATAAATTTTAGCTGTTACATCGATAACTGATGCCAAGATTAAGATTTTAATTTCATCGATACACAGGCGTTTTTAGAGTAGTTAAAACACGTAAAAATACCTGTGATTGCAAGGAGGGGAAACTGATGTTGCTAAACAGTATTCCCCCCTCGCAATGACCGAATGTATTTATTTAATAAGTGTAACTGTTCCGAGCTTATTGTGTTTTTGCCCGGTCACATCAACACATTTTATTTTCCAGACATAGGTATCAATTTGTGCTACGCTGTTACCGTTATTCGCTCGTCCGTCCCAGCCAACTGCTGGATTATCTGAGAAGAAAATCATATTTCCCCAGCGATCATAAATCCAGAATTCAAATTGAGCAGGATCAAGACCTATGCCAACAGGCAGGAAGATATCATTGTCGCCGTCGCCATCGGGTGTGAACGCATTAGGAACAAACAGTGTTGCTTCAAGACCAATACATACACTGTCGGAGGTAATGCTTGTACATCCATCGATGCTTGTTACGGTAAGCGTTACTTCATAGCAGCCAGCTCCCGGATAGGTGAATGATGGATTTTGAAGTATTGAGGAAGAATTAAGCAGATCGCCGAAGCTCCAGTTCCAGCTTGCTACAGCGCTTGATGAGTCGGTAAAGAAAATAGTTGGATTAACCATTGTAGCATTATCAGGCGAAGAGCCAAATGCTGCAACCGGGTTGGCAAATACATTTACGTAGTTAGTGTAGAGCACGGTATCGGTGCAGCCGGTAGTTGCATCTGTTACGATCAATTGTACATCGTAGCTTCCGGGCAGGTTGTAGCAATTGGTAGGAGTTGCGCTGCCTGAACTGGTATTCCCATCACCAAAATTCCAGTTCCAAATCCACGATCCTGTGCCGGTTTGATCTGTGAAATTTACACAGAGCGGCGCACAGCCTTGGGTTGGAGTTGCCGTAAACTGAGGCGTTGGCTGCTGATTAACTGTAATTGTTGTTAATGCTGTTGCTGTACAACCATTCAAATCAGTTATAGTAACTGTGTAAGTTGTTGTCGCTGTCGGAATAATGGTTTGCTGTAAACCAGAGAGATTACCGGGTGTCCATACTCCGCTGTAGCTTGGTGTACCTCCAAACGGGTTTGCAGAAAGATTTACCGATTGCCCCTGACAAACAGCAGCCGGATTTGCTGTTGCTGTTGTTGTAAGCTGCACCGGTTGTGTAACCGTTAAGGTAACAGTAGAAGTGCAGCCCGCGGAATCTGCAACAAGTACTACATAACTTCCTGCTGCCAGACCAGCAGCTGCTGCTGTTGTACTTACGTTCGGTGTCCACGCATAGGTATAAGGTGCAGTGCCTCCTGTTGCTGTAACACTTGCCGCTCCGTCGTTTCCATTGTAACAGCTAACTGATGTAGTTGGATTAGCAGTTAAAGTAACACCTGGAATATTAGCTACAAAAACACTGTCAATGATTGAACAGTTATTTTGATCTGTTACAGTAACCGTATAGTTCCCCGGCAGAATTACATTTGATGATTGTTGTGCCAGGTTACCGGGATTCCAAACGTAGCTCAGGTTCCCCGTTCCGCCGCTTCCAATAGCATTTACATAACCGTTTGGCTGGTTGCAGAATGCTGCAAGCGATTGCATCTGAACGCTCATTGCTGCGGGTTCTGCAACTACAACAGAATCAACAACTGTACAACCGAGCGTATCAGTTACTGTAAGTATGTAAGTTCCGGCACAAATGTTAGTGCAGTTTGCTGTTGTGCATCCTGAGCTCCAGCTGTAGGTATAGCCTTGTGAGCCGCCGGTTACAACAGCCGCAAGTGTTCCGTTGCAGCCATTATAGCAGGTAGCGTTTGTTGCCGCAAGAACTGCACTAAGTACTGGCGGCTCTGTTATTATCATCGTTTGAGATGCGGAACAACCGTTAGCATCAGTTACAGTACACAAATAAGTTCCGGCAATAAGCCCTGTTCCTGTATTGCTGTTTCCGCTGGATGTATTGGTAACAGAGGGTGTCCATGCAAATGTGTATGCTCCCGTTCCCCCGCTTCCGGTCATTGTTGCTGTACCATTATTGCCTCCAAAACATGAAAC
>CALRTD020000477.1:0-3679 GCA_943371015.1 Synechococcus sp. UW140
GTTTGATCAGGCCCGAGAACACCCGGAGCCATTGGGTTATAAAGTTCTGCCACTTCGGCAGCACTAAGTGCACGGCTGTATAAACGGAACTCATCCATCAAACCACCTGCAGGTGCGCCAATGTTGGAACTATAACCCATTACTTTAAACGGGCCGGTACCATTTAATGCAAATGCTCCCTGCGCTACCGTACTAACAAGAATACCATTAATATATGCCTTGATGTTGGCCAAAGCCGGATCATACACGAAAGTGGTCATTGAAGGTGCTGCAACAGCGGCTCCATTGGCATATACATCTGTAAGACCGGTTCCGCGTAAAATCCAGTTATTGGGACCTGCTACTCCATTGGTAAAACAACGGAAGGAGTTTGCTGACGCATCACCGAAAATATAATAGAGTGCTGCAGTTGAACCAAAGTTGGCTGTTCGGAAAGAAATTGTCCAGGCCGATGATGAAGTGATGCTGGTTACCCAGCCGGTATTCAGGTAATCTGTTGTGGAAGAAATACCCGAACCGGTTAGTGCTCCGCCGCAAAGAGTTCCTGAACCACCTTGTGTTACAGTACCCAGAATTGTTGCAGTGGCGGTTCCAACCGGTGGTGCTGAAGCCAGATTAGGTACGCTTGTACCTGTTCCGTTAAAATCATAGTAAAGTACCTCAGGAGCTGCAAGCTGTGCCGATAAGGTACCGGCAATCAGCATACCACAACCTGCAAGTAATGATGAGAAGATGTGTTTCATGTGTGTCATTTTGGGTTTGTAATTGAGGGTCAATGAACTGCAAATATAGAAAAGCAGCGCAACTTCTAAACAAGTGAAACTACCTATTATAAAACACAAAGGCTTTTCCGCAAATAATGCAGAAAAGCCTTTATCTGTAATAAATATAACCTTGATTAGTAACCGAGCTTCTTTTTCAGATTCTCGTCAAGTGCAGTCAGGAATTCCTCTGTATAGAGGTAATGCTCACCGTGGTTTACTTTGTTGCCGTGGATGCAAACTGCAAGATCCTTGGTCATTTTACCGCTTTCTACGGTTTCAACACAAACTTCTTCGAGTGCTTTTGCAAAACGAATAAGTTCGGCGTTGTTATCCAGCTGTCCGCGGAACTCCAAACCGCGTGTCCAGGCATAAATAGAAGCAATCGGATTGGTTGAAGTAGGTTTTCCGGCCTGGTGATCGCGGAAGTGGCGGGTTACTGTACCGTGCGCTGCTTCGGCTTCCATAATTTTTCCGTCGGGTGTAACCAGCACCGAAGTCATAAGGCCGAGTGAACCGAAACCTTGTGCTACGCTGTCAGACTGCACGTCGCCATCATAGTTTTTGCAAGCCCAAACAAATTCACCGTGCCATTTCAAAGCAGATGCAACCATGTCATCGATAAGGCGGTGCTCATAAACGATACCTGCGGCGGCGAATTTTTCTTTGTATTCTGCTTCAAAAATTTCGGCAAAAATATCTTTGAAACGGCCATCATACTTTTTAAGAATGGTGTTCTTGGTTGAAAGATACACCGGCCATTTTTTCATCAGACCCATGTTCAAACAAGAACGTGCAAAACCGCGGATTGACTCTTCGGTATTGTACATGGCGAGAGCAACGCCGTCGCCTTTAAAATTGAACACTTCAAATGTTTGCGGCTCACCTCCGTCTTCGGGTGTGAATGTCATTGTAAGCTTACCCTTGCCTTTGATAACTGCATCCGTAGCACGGTACTGATCGCCAAACGCATGACGGCCAACAATAATCGGAGCTGTCCAGTTGGTTACAAGACGCGGAACGTTTGCACAAACAATCGGCTCACGGAATACTGTACCATCGAGAATGTTGCGGATGGTTCCGTTGGGTGATTTCCACATTTGCTTGAGGCCAAACTCTTTTACACGAGCTTCGTCGGGCGTAATGGTTGCGCATTTGATACCCACACTGTATTTCTTGATCGCCTCTGCAGCATCAATTGTAACCTGATCGTCGGTTGCATCACGATGTTCCATACCAAGATCATAATACTTGATATCAATATCGAGATAAGGAAGAATGAGTTTATCCTTGATAAACTTCCAGATGACGCGGGTCATTTCGTCGCCGTCAAGCTCCACAACGGGATTGGCCACTTTAATTTTGTTCATTGTATTTCTTTGTGTTGAAAGTAAGACGATTCAGGATGCGCAAAAATAATCATTCGCTCCGGCTGTGAGGCAGGAATAATGAATAAAGATGCTAATTAAGTATAGGTGATTGACTTTTGTCTGTATCAACAGCATTACATCTCCAAATCAAGATCAAACTGCTGTCGCAATTTTTGAAGATCCGGATTTAGTTCCACAAGTCGGCGGAACTTATCTTGTGGTGTATATAAACGCTGCTGCCCTTCTTCTTTGCTCAGCTGAATGTCAAGCGAGAAGTGATAGTTGTTGAGTTTCTGGCGCAGGAAAGTCATCAGCTCAGTTTTATCGGCTTCCAGATTCTCGAGCGCAGAGGCGTTAAATACGGTGTAACGAACGCTGAGATCGCCTGTTTTCTCAGGGCGGTTCATGGTAACAGCGGCGTGATCGTTAAATTTCTTCGCTGCTTTGAGTTGCTCAGCAAAGGCTGCCCATGCCGCTTCCAGTTGTTCCTGATTAAATGGTGTGGCGGGGCGCTCAACTGCGGGTGCAGCTTCAATAACTGCTGTAGCTGAATTCTGCTGCGGGTTGAGTATAGTACTCATGGTTCCGCCCGAACTTTTAAGCTGTCCGGTTTTACGCAGCTGACCTGTAACAGGCGTTCCGTTTGCAGGAGGCACCTGAGTTTGCTGGGGTTGTACCTGAGCAACTGGCTGCTGCTGAACTACAGCTGCATTTACCGGCACAGTTTGCGGCTGAGTAACTGCGGGAGTTTGTGCCTGAGAAACGGGAGTTTGTTGTTGCGAAACCGGGGCTGACTGAACAGTTGCAGCAGCCGGTTTTTGTGCTTCGGGCTGAGCAGTTTCGATCAGTTCGTCATTTTTTTTTTCAGCGGCTCCCTGGCCGTTCAGCGCGCAAAGCTGCATGAGTGTGAATTCGACCAGCAGCCTTGGATTTCGGGCGCTTTTGTAGCCAACATCACAACCATTCACCAACTTGAGGGCGCGCAGCAGGAACATGGTCTGACAGCGTGATGCCTGATCACGGTAACGCTCTCGGATATTTTGCCCGGCCTCGAGAAGCTGCAGTGTTTGAGGATCCTTGCAGACCAGCAAATTACGCAGATGCTCGGCCAAACCGGCTATAAAGTTGTGCCCGTCGAAACCGTTGGTAAGAATATCATTAAACACCAGCAGCGAACCGGGAATATTATCGGCCAATACAAAATCGGTAACGCGGAAATAGTAGTCATAATCAAGCACATTCAAGTTCTCGATTACGGCTTTGTAGGTCAGGTTGTTTCCCGCAAAACTTACCACCTGATCGAAAATTGAACAGGCATCGCGCAGCGCACCGTCGGCCTTCTGAGCGATAATGTGCAGCGCATCTGGCTCGGCTTCTACGTTTTCGCTTTTGGCAATAAAGGCAAGATGCCCGGCAATATCATCAACCTGAATACGATTGAAATTGAAGATCTGGCAACGCGAAAGAATAGTTGGCAGAATTTTATGCCGCTCAGTAGTAGCCAGAATAAAAATAGCGTAACGCGGGGGTTCCTCAAGCGTTTTCAGA
>CALRTD020000478.1:0-3673 GCA_943371015.1 Synechococcus sp. UW140
CGAAGATTGTGCGGAAACAGATAAACTATTAGCGCCAGACTGATGAAAAACAGCAGCCCTTTAAAAAGCAGCGAGTGCCGGTTGCGGATGTAGTTGAGGATGCGTTTGAGCATATCAGCGGTGAAGATAAAAGGTTTTTACTTGAACAAATTCAATAATAAATTTTATTACTACTGTTCCAAATGACTTCATTCTTACCATCTTCGAAAATTTATCCAATTGATTTCGTTCGAGTTTCAGATTATGATAATATATGGCGCATTCTGAATCCTACTGATGCTGTCCAAAACTTAATAAACATAATAAAGAGTCAACTAAAGTCCGATTTAGGTGATAAGCACTCAAATACTATATTTCGGAGATGCTTCTAATAAACGGATTCAAAATTCAAAAATCAATTATACTGTCCTTATTTTGGATAGATATAATGTTGTATTCAATTTTACTTTTTTTATATTTG
The DNA here is from genome assembly GCA_943371015.1 of Synechococcus sp. UW140. GTDB lineage: Bacteria > Bacteroidota > Bacteroidia > Palsa-965 > Palsa-965. The sequence goes on from CALRTD020000478.1 coordinate 461, forward strand.
TTCATTAAAAACAAAAAAATAACATGAACTCATTATACAAATACGCATCATTAATAATCACAATATCAAGCTCTTTATTAACATTTGGCTATAGTTTAATAATCAAATATTTAACAAATCTGTCAATTATTGACGATTTAATATTAATTATTACATTAGGTGCTATTGCTACAGGTCTTTACTTTTTCGTTCTTATAAAATTCATTAACAACATTACTAGATTCAAATTATTTAGAAAAAGAATCTTTAAAGATTATCTAATTGAAGGATACTGGTTGTTTGAGACACTAATTGATAATGACATAGATTCTTCTCCATTCAGCAAAATTGGTGTAGGTGAGATCAGATTTAATAATAATAAAAAAGAATTTGAAACAACGGTAGTTAGACGTAATCCAAATTTATATAACACAAATTCTCAAACAGTATCAATGAATTTTGATACACTTCTATATGTAAATTTTTCAGAGCTATCAGACAATAATGTACACATAGAAATATTGGCACATGGTAAATTTAGTATAAGTGCAAATAATAAGTTAGTAGACTATTACACTGGCTGGATAATGCAACTAGATAAAAATGAACCATTAAATAACAAAATTTTTATGCAAAGGGGAACAAGAATATCAGAGAGCTTAGTGAATGTATTTCAAGAAAAATATGGTAAAAACTGGATAGAAAAATTCATTGAAGAACAAGAAAAATTAAAGAAAATTACTTAAGATATTTTAAAGAGAAAATATCTGTCAACAATTATCCGATATTTAGGCCGCAATGAATAAACGCGCCCTGCTTATCGTTAACCCTTTTTCGGGAAAGAAAAACGGCGAGAAAACTGCTTCGTTAGTTGCTGCTCAGCTTGCTGCAAAAGGCATTGAAGCACAAATCTTCCTGAGTCATTCGGTGGAAGCTCTCGATGCGTTTATTACAGCAACCAACCTCAATACATACCATTTTGCCGGCATTATTGGCGGCGATGGCTCTATGCACGAGTTCATTAATGCTGTACTCAAGCATAACGAAACAGTGCCGGTTCCGGTTGCGCTCTTTCCCTGCGGCACGGGTAATTCGTTTAATTTCGATATTGGCTGCTCAACAGTTGATGCTACACTCGAATGTATATTCAGCAACAGCCTTTCGTTTATTGATCTTGCCGAAGTCAACTACAGCACCTATAAACTCTGGTCGTTCAATATTCTTGGCTGTGGTTTGGTAGCCAAAATCAATCAGCTTGCCGAGCGCATGCGCTTTCTGGGCGGCAGTCGCTACACGGTGGCTTCACTTATTCAACTCATCGCCAATCCGGTTGCTCAACTTTCCATTCAAACGTCAACCGATAGCTACAGCGGAAAGTATTCGTTTGTGCTGGCCTGCAACACGCGCTTCACCGGCAAAGGCATGATGATGGCTCCGCAAGCCCAACTGAACGACGGAAAGTTTGATGTGCTGCTGGTGGAAGCCTGTTCATTTGTTGAACTGCTGCGCCTGTTTCCGAAAATTTTCAAAGGCAAACACATCGGCGCAAAAGTGCTTACCTATTTACAAACCGATGAACTGGAAGTAAAATCAGCCAACCCCAATCTGTTTACGAATATTGATGGCGAGATAAAAGGAAATCTTCCGTTTACCATGAAAGTACACAAAGACAAACTCCGCGTTTTTGTGAAAGCCTGAAACACTGTACGATGAAAAAACCAAACGAATTATACACCGGAATTTCCTGCACAGCGCAGGTCGATGAGTTTTTGAATAAACTCGAACATCCGATGCTTAATACATTGCACGAGCTGCGAAAAGTAATTCTGTCTGCAGATAAACACATCGGCGAAGGCATTTTCTGGAATGCACCTACCTTCTACTTCACCGGCAAACTGGAGGATTTTGATCCGAAAACCTACAAGCGCTACATTGTTGGTTTTAACTTCTACAAAAAAGACGAAGTACGATTGGTTTTTCTCCACGGCGCAAATGCAAACGATAAAACAGGATTACTCATCGGCGATTACAAAGATGGTCGTCGCCTCGCTTCTTTCAAGAGCAGCGATGAAGTAAAACAAAAAGAAGCTGCGCTGAAAAAAGTGATTAAGGAGCTGGTAAAACAGATGAAGTAAACAGCTTGATTGTTTAATCTTCGTAAAGTCTCAGTGAATTGCCTCGTTTCATTTTGCCTCAGTAAAGTCTCAGTGTATTTGCGCGATGAATAATTTTCGCGCAAAGGCGCCTTTTGACATAAGCTCAAAAGGCGCTAAGCTAGTAGTTTAATATGAATTCATCCGTTGTTATACTTTGTTTGGAAATTGCTTCAGCACCAAATCTTTGCACCTTGCGCGATGAATAATTTCGCGCAAAGGCGCAAAGGCGCTAAGCTTGCAGTTTAATATGGATTCATCCGTTATTTCATTTTTTCTGTAATTGATTCCGCAGTTAAATCTTCGAGCTTTGCTTGATTAATTAATTTTCGTGCATAGTTACAGAGACACTAAGCCTTTATTTTTTGGGAATCATCTGCAACTTTATTGCGTATAAAAATTGAAGACGCAAAGAAGCCTTTTGAGCTTTTGTCGAAAAAGCGTCTTTGCGACTTTGCGCGATTATTTTTTTCAAGCAAAGTTACTGAGGCACTAAGCCCGTAATTTTATCAGGAATTTATTGTACACTTAAATTGAAGACGCGCCATAGTCTTCGCGCCTCTGCGCCTTTGCGCGATTAATTATTTTTCAAGCAAAGTGACAGAGCCACCCAACTGCGAATTTTTGCAGTACTTTACTAAGCCAGACAGCCAGCATATTCGGCTCATCAGAAATCTGACAGCAAAGAAATTCACCGATAGCCTTTACCTTCGCAAGCGAAATGGAATCACCAGACAACAACGAGAAACCCCGCCGCCGTCAGCGCTACAAAGGCACGCACCCCAAAGCGTTCAAAGAAAAATACAAGGAACAGCAGCCCGAAAAATATGCAGCTGATGTAGCTAAAGTCATTGAACGCGGACAAACGCCGGCCGGCATGCACCGCTCTATTTGTGTGGATGAAATCATGCAATTTCTGGATGTGCAGCCCGGACAGATTGGCCTCGATGCTACGCTGGGCTATGGCGGGCATAGTCTGGAACTCCTGAAACGCCTCACTCCCGGCGGACATTTATTTGCCACCGATGTTGATCCGCTCGAACTTCCGCGCACACAGGAACGCCTGCACAAAGCCGGTTTC
>CALRTD020000479.1:0-3665 GCA_943371015.1 Synechococcus sp. UW140
CTGATTCCGGTAACTATGGAGCTTGGCGGAAAATCACCCAATATTTTCTTCCCTTCAGTATGCGATGCCGACGATGACTTCTTCGACAAAGCCGTTGAAGGTGCTGTACTTTTCGCACTCAATCAGGGCGAAGTATGTACCTGTCCTTCGCGCATGCTGGTTCACGAAAGCATTTTCGATAAATTCATGGAGCGCGTTGTGGCCCGCACCAAAGCCATTAAAGCCGGTAATCCGCTCGATGGTTCGGTGATGATTGGCGCACAGGCTTCAAACGATCAGTACGAAAAAATTCTCTCGTACATCAACATCGGTAAAGAAGAAGGTGCCGAAGTGCTTTGCGGCGGCGATGCAGCCAAGCTCGACAACGACCTCAGCGGCGGCTACTATGTGCAGCCCACCATTCTGAAAGGCCACAACAAAATGCGCGTGTTTCAGGAAGAAATTTTCGGACCGGTAGTTTGCGTAACCTCATTCAAAACCACCGAAGAAGCCATTGCCATTGCCAATGATACGCTTTACGGTCTCGGTGCCGGAGTGTGGACCCGCGATGCGCATGAGCTTTACACCGTTCCCCGCGCCATTCAGGCCGGCCGTGTTTGGGTAAACTGCTACCATGCTTATCCAGCACATGCGCCGTTTGGCGGTTACAAGAAATCAGGCTTTGGCCGCGAAACCCACAAGATGATGCTGGGACATTACCGCCAAACCAAGAACATGCTGATTTCTTACAACAAGCAAAAACTGGGATTCTTTTAATTGCTAATAACCGGCCGTCTCTGCACAACAGCAGAGGCGGCCTTTTTCGTTTCTTAAATGCCAACAATTGTTCTGCAAACCGCAACCGGCAAACGCCGCATGCACATTCCCAAAAAATTTATGCAACCCGTAAGCCGTATTGATGCCACTCCCGAAGCGCTCGAACTGATTGAAGTACTTAAAAAAGCATTCGGTGATTTAATGTTTCATCAAAGCGGCGGTTGCTGTGATGGCTCGGCTCCCATGTGCTTCGAGCGCGGCGAGTTCAGAACCGGCGAAAACGATGTGCTGCTCGGCCAAATTGCTGATACTCCGTTTTGGATGAGTGCCGATCAGTTTGAATACTGGAAACACACCAAACTAACGCTCGATATTACTGCCGGACGCGGTTCCAGTTTCTCCCTCGAAATTCCTACCGGCAAACGATTTATGATTCGTTCAAGACTCTTTACTGAAGATGAACTGACACGGCTTACACCAACAGCCCACGGTTAAACAATTGTTCGTATTTCGTCAAATAAACAATGAACATCGATCAGTGATTTTATGTGCAGGATGAGCGAATAATTCTATCCGATTATTGTTCATCAATTGTGTGTTTCTTTACCAAAGAATAAGATTGTAATCACACTGTACCAGAGTCGGTTTCCTTACTTTTGCATTGAATTCTGCTTTGCCGAAACATCTTCGTTGATAAAGCTGCGGGAAGCAAAACAGAATTTTTGAGAATGTCTGCAACGTTATCACGTTTTAGCAATTTTCTAAAAATAGGTGCGGCACTGCTTTCGGTGCTGTGCTGCTCGATACCCGCAACAGCGCAAACTCCCGGTTTATACATTAATGAAGTTTCTCAGGGCGCTTCGGGCAATAAAGAATACGTTGAACTGATTGTTGTGGGTACGCCAACTTGTGCCGGTATTCCTACGCTCGATCTCCGCGGTTGGTATCTGGATGACAACAACGGCGCACATGCAACAGGTTCGGGCACCGGCATTGCGCAGGGCTGTATGCGGTTTACGCAAAATGCGCTTTGGGCAGCAATACCCGCCGGAACAATCATTGTCGTTTATAACAATAATGATCTTAACGCAAGCATCCCTGCCAACGATTTAAGCATGACCGATGGCAACTGCCGCCTTGTTATTCCGGCTGATAACTGCACACTGTTTGAAAAACACGCCACACAACCCAATACTACACTTGCCGCATACCCCACAACAGGCTTTACAGCTTGCGGCGACTGGGTGACCCTCTCAATGGCCAACGGCGATGATTCTTTTCATACTGTAAATCCTGCAGGAGCTGTATTTCATGCCGTAAGCTGGGGCAACAATACACTCAATAATGTCATTTATTTCGCCGGTTCATCAGGCGGTCAGGTAGCTTTCATGAACAATGCTTTGAATAACAACATATCGCAGCAGGGGAACTGGACACGCATCACCGTTGCCGGTAATGAAACTCCCGGACAGCCTAACAATGCGGCCAATCAAGCCTGGATTGCGTCCATGAACAACAACTGTACACCCGTGCAGCCGCTCGCCCTCAATGTCAATACAACATCGGCCGGTTGCACCTGTACAGGAACTGCAACTGCGGCAGTCAGCGGCGGAATCGGTGCATATACTTATGCCTGGTCGCCGGTTGTGGCAGGCAATACGCCTACTGCAAGCAATCTCTGTCCCGGCAGCTATACACTTACCGTTTCAGATGCTGCTGGCTGTACCAGTACACAAACATTCAGCATTACCGGTTCAACAGTTTTCGCACTCAGTGCCGTAAATACCCCCGTAAGCTGTGCCGGAGGAAACAACGGAAGTGCAACAGTTACACCGGTTGGCGGCAACGGCCCTTACAGTTTCAGCTGGGCACCGTCTGGCGGTAATGCTCCAACTGCTAACGGACTCACAGCAGGTTCATACACCTGCACGGTAACAGATGCCAGCGGCTGCAACAATACAGTACAGGTGAACATCACACAGCCCGCAGCAATCAGTATCAGTGCAACAACACAAGCAGCAAGCTGTGCACAAAGCAATGGCTCGGCCACTGCAACTGCGAGCGGAGGAACCGGGCAGTTGAGTTATCAGTGGACAAACGGTCCGGCCACAGCTACCTACAGTAATCTTGCTGCCGGCACTTACACACTTACCGTTACAGATGCCAATGGCTGCACGGCAACATCTACAGTTGCAGTAAGCTCAACAACAGGTGTTACAGCAACAGTAACAAGTACAACCAATGCAAGCTGCAATGGCTCATCAGACGGAAGCATTGTCACCACAGCCAGCGGCGGACAAGGGCCTTACACTTACAGTTGGTCGGCACCGGCAAGCTCTGCAACCGGCACTGCAACCGGACTTCCCGCCGGAACATTTACACTTACGGTTACAGACTTGAACGGCTGCACATCGCAGGTAACGGCAACTGTAACGCAGCCCCTTCCTGTAACGGCTGCTATAACGGCTGCACCGCAAACAGTTTGTGCAGGCAGCAGCACGCAACTTACGGCAGCAGCAACCGGCGGAAACGGCAGCTATGTTTACACATGGATTCCGGCAGCTCCGAATGCCAGCAGCATAAATGTAACACCGCAGGCAAACTCAACCTACTCGCTTGTTGTCACCGATGCTAACGGATGCGTTGGCGGAAGTTCTGTAAGTGTTGTGGTGGCACCGCTTCCGGTAGTAAGTTTTTCGGCAGATACACTTTCGGGATGTGCACCGCTATGCGTTAATTTTTCGGATCTCTCGGCCGTGCAGTTGCCCGCTACTGTCAGCAACTGGAGCTGGAATTTTGGCGATGCAGGAAGCTCGGCCGTGCAGGATGCGGCGCATTGCTACACAGCATCGGGCGTATTTGATGTTACACTTACAGTAACCTCAAGCGATGGTTGTTCAGCAACATAT
>CALRTD020000480.1:0-3651 GCA_943371015.1 Synechococcus sp. UW140
GGCCATTGTGGAGTTCTGTTACATCACTTTCAGAAATCCAGTCGAATGATTGTCCATTATAACGGCAAACGCCTACCGGATTAGAGCCGAACCAGATATTACCTTTCTTATCTTTATAAATAGCGTAAATTTCAAATGGATCAGGATACTTCGGATGTTTAGGAAACTGCAGCTCGTGCAAAACATTGCCGTCGAATCTGAATACTTGCCCGGTTGGGAGCGGATGTTTAAACCATAAATCATCGGGCTGAAGTTTCCACTCACCGTTTGGGCTAACTGTTAATTGTGAAAACGCTTTACCATCGAACTTTGTAATTGCTGAAAACGGATAGCAACCGTTGATATATATATTTCCCAGACTGTCTTCTTTAATTTCATCAACTCTGTTATGCGGCAATCCGTGTTTCGTTGTATAGTTAATAATTGTCTTTCCATCATATCTGTACAAACCAGTTTCCCAACTTCCGAACCAATAACTATTCTTCTTGTCTTGATACACTACCATTATATTCTTGCCCAACTCTGTAACTGTATCGCCTGCTAAAACTGAATGATTTACTGTGTTGGCAGCCTGCATCTTTGGCTGGCCGGTGCATGCCATCACGAATGCAGATACGCATAAAAGAGGAATAGAATTGAATGTCATTGCAGTTTACCAGTCCGTTGAAATAGAGAAATCGCCGAGTTGCTTGTGAATGAAACTTCAATTTACATATAATTGGCAGCAATCAATAAAACGTAAGCCGTGATGCTGTTTCCCAAGTCCTGAAAACCAACTACGATAGCGTTATCAGGTGAAGCTATATCACTTCATTCTCTTCAAAATTACAGCCTTGATTTTTACAGAAATCATAAATCTTTTCACTCACAGAACTGATGAATGCAGTCTCACTTCCCCATGTAATTCCCCAAAATCCTTCTCCACCTCCTCCACAATTGATCTCAACAAATGTGTTCCCGGCATCGCGTCTGACTGCGATGTAATAGAATTGTGCTGAGTTAGTTCTGAATCGGTACTCTTCACCCGCAAGCAAAACCGTATCAGCCGAACGATAAGTATGTTTGTGCTCAATTTCTGCTGATAAGTGCTTTGCCAGTTCATCAAACACATCTGACTGAATGGTAAACTGAGTGACTTTCATTCTTGTATTTACTTTTCTATTTCAAAAAAAACTCCTGTCTCAAACGCTGAGACAGGAGTAAATCTATTTGATAATTGCAAAACAATTACGCTTGTACTGCTGCAATTTTCTTCTTGATACCTTCGGTAGTAATTGAACCCGGACGCTCGATAGCGTGGCCCAATGCACGATCCCAAATAAGTGAAGCAAGTACACCGAGTGAACGTGAAACACCAAACAGAACAGTGTAGAAATCAAACTCAGTGATACCGAAATGCATCAAGAGCGCTCCTGAATGTGCGTCAACGTTTGGCCAGGGGTTTTTGATTTTGCCTGTGCCTTCGAGAATCGGCGGAGCTACTTTGTACACCATCTGAACAATTTCGCAGAGGTTGTCGATGCCGTGCGGTTCTTTGATGTAGCGGTTGTAGAAATCTTGCTGTGCGGTAAAACGCGGATCGGTTTTGCGAAGTACAGCATGTCCGTAGCCCGGAACTACACGCCCAGCTTCGAGTGTGTCTTTGATGTAGGTAGCAATCTGCTCTTCGGTAGGAAGATCTGCACCAATTTCTTCGCGCATCTTCAAGATCCAGGCAATTACTTCCTGATTTGCCAAACCGTGGAGCGGACCGGCCAAACCATTCATACCTGCCGCAAACGCGAGGTAAGGATCGCTGAGCGCTGAGCCTACGAGGTGCGTAGTATGCGCGCTTACGTTTCCGCCTTCGTGGTCAGCATGTATGGTCATGTACAAACGCATCAAGCGTTTTACGTCAAATGCATCATATCCCATCATGTGAGCAAGATTGGCAGCCCAGTCGAGTTTCGGATCAGGCTCAATATGCTCGTTGTTGTGGTATTTCTTGCGGTAGATATAAGCTGCAACACGGGGCAAACGTGCAATCAGATTCATTGAATCTTCATACACATAATCCCAGTAGTCTTTCTTGCCAACACCTTCGCGATATGCTTTTGCAAACAGCGATTCGGTTTGCATTGCCATCACCGCAATGCTGAACATGGTCATCGGGTGTGTGCTTGAAGGCAGTTTGTCAAGTGTATCAAAAACGTGCTTGGGCACAATGGCGCGGCGGGCCCAGTTGTTGCTGATGTTGTAGGCTTCTTCGGCTGAAGGCAGTTCGCCAACGAGCATAAGATAGAAAATGCCTTCGGGCAGCGGCTCTGTACCGTTGGGTGCTTTGGGCAACTGCGCACGCAGCTCGGGAATTGTATACCCGCGGAAACGGATGCCTTCTTCGGCATCTAATTTCGAGGTTTCAGTAACTAAACCGATTATACCTTTCATGCCCTGATAAACCTGGGCAACGGTATATTCACCAAGCTTTACATCACCATGTTCTTTGATGATTGCTTTTACTTCGGCAGCCATAGGCCGCGCTTTCTCAATAAATTTTTCCTTCAGACTGTCCATAATTTCCGAGTCGCCTTTACCGGATGTTGCTGTTACGTGTGTAGTTTGCTCAAAAGCCCTTAAAAGTAATTAGCAATCCACGTATCTGCAACCTTTACCGGTGTTTTTATAAAACTTTTACAGAAACAGTTGTGGATCCACAAATGTTCTGGTGGTGTACTGACAGCTATCAGCAATTTATCTGCTGCAGCATTGTACTGTAATTGATTGCAATGTACGCACATGCTGCCGCTCTTTGTGCTGAATTAACTGAGATTTAAGGTAAAACTCAATCAGGTATGTCTGCCGTCATTTCCAGAAGTTAGGCTCTTTGTCTATATTTAAATTCCAAATCACTTATTTATCAGTAAAATGCGGCTTTCCCTTCAATTCATTTACGTTCTCAGCCTGTTGATATTTCCCAAGCTTTATGCACAAATACCTGCTTGGCAAATGCCGCACGATAGTTCGTCGAGATGGCATACAATCATCTCTACAAATTTAGGCCCCGGAAATCCCGGACCAACCGTACGCTATGAACGGTATGTTGTTGGAGATTCCGTTTATGAAAATAATACTTACTCTGTCATTCATCAAAGTTATTCCGAGACTCCGTGGGGCTTCCCTAATCCAACTGTATTCAATTGCGACCACTTCTGTGCGCTTATGCGCTCCGACTCAGGCAGAGTATATTTAAAAACGTTTAGTGACACTGCAGAACGGTTAATTTTTGACTTTAATCTTCAAATCGGGCAAACGTATCAACGTCTTGTGCCTTACCCTTCCGGTACTTACACTGTTCACAAAATTGATACTATAACTGTTAATGGACAGCAACGCAGAAAATTTTCGGATACCCTCTGGAATGTATCTATGATAGAGGGTATAGGAGATTCGAAGTTTGGTTTTTGGGGACCTGAAGGTTTTTCATGTTATCAGGAAGGAGACAGTTTGTACTCAAATAATATTCCGATTCCGCCAAGCAACTGTGGTATTGGTTTTTCGGGATGTACGCCTTTATCAGTAGGCAATATCAATTCTCACACCATTAGCATATTTCCCAACCCGGCAAGTTCGTTTATTCAAATTAACAACAGTTACATGCTAGAAACAGGCTCA
>CALRTD020000481.1:0-3649 GCA_943371015.1 Synechococcus sp. UW140
GCTAAAATTGAGGAGTGCCTGAAGTAGAGCAGTTGATATACTAACGTTGCCGTTGGTTGGTTTCTGACAGGGATATTCGTTATTCAGCAGAAGTTTATTCGTGCATCAATCGAATTACCTGCTGTTCGCCAGTGGAAGTTTGCAACACCAGCAGGTAAGTACCGGCGGGCAATGTGTGCAAATCGAGTACGGTGCGGTGCAACTGCCCGCCCTGCAAAAGCGCTTGCTGACTAAGCAATCGCTGCCCGATAAGCGAATGCACAGATACGGTTAAGCTCTCATCACGCAGGCCAGTATATTCAACAACACATTCTTCTCCGGCAGGATTCGGATAGATGCTGAAGTGCAATGAATTTGTGGTTGCAGAAAGTCCGGTTGTCAGCCAATTGATCGTATTTGATGTAACGGGACAGTTATTTCCGTAGGTGGTTTGCACACTGTATTGTCCGATTTGCGTGGGTGTGTATGTTTGTGAAACAGCACCTGCAATGGGTTGTCCGTTCAGCAACCACTGATAAGTAACGGCAGCGGTTGAGGTGAGCAAATTGCCGCTTTGTGTAATTACCGGTGCCGACATCGGACAGCTTATTTGTCCGGTAATGCGCGGCGAATTTGCGAGCGAATCGTTGAAGTTTGTCCAGTCGGAACAAACGTCTTTCAGGTAGTAATTGAGCCAGAGCAAAGCCATGTCTTGCGTTGCATCCTGCTGCTGCAAGCGTGTTATGGTTGGATTGGGTGTGCAGGTACCTTCGCCAAACGAACAGTTGAAATTACTCTCAGCAAAGTAGCAATGTCCGCCCCCGCTGATCTGCACATACGCTTTGCAGGCAGCACTGAGTGAATCGTACATAATTTGCTGATGCTGTGCTGGCGGAGCAACACAATCAAACTCGCCGGCAATCACTAACGCCGGAACGCTAACCTGCTGCGCAGCTGAAACAGATGAAGGATTGGTGTTTGCAGCAGCCAGCGTAACCATAGTTGTTATTGATGTATTTCCTGCGGCAGCAAGAAACGAACTGCCACCGCCCATCGAATGCCCCATAATGGCAGAGCGGTTGTTGACATGCCCGTAAAACAGAGAAGCGGTATTTGCAGCCGACTCGCTTTGCAGTTTTCCAACCAGAAATGCCAGATCGGCGCCAAATTCGGCATGGTTTGGGCTAATGTTGCCTTCAGTACGAGGAAAAGCTACAATGTAGCCAGCCGGAACAAAAGACTCCCAAATATTCTGGTAAGCGCTCCAAACCATAACAAATCCGTGACCGAAAACAATAACCGGATAGGTTCCGGCCGAAACGGGGACATCATCACCGGCCGTTGCTGCCGGGTAATAAATCTCGGTTTGAATTGCCCGATTGGAACGAGCCGGATCCGTAAATGTAAGTTGAGTATGACCTATGGCAGCATTTAACCGGGCAGCAAGCAAAGTCAAAAACAGCAAACAATACAAGTTTTTCATTCTCCGTAGGATTGATTGGTGCAAAAATGATTTCAATGCTGATGTAAAAAAAATCTCCAATTCAGCAAAAATCAGACAATAACACTTAAATTCGGACAGGAGGATATAAAGTATGCTGAGCATACAAAAGGTTATTGTGCTGCTTGACGAGTTCCATCTGCAGGAATTTCGCAAGTATCTTGAAGAAAGCAAGGCCGAGTTGCCGCTCCGGCTGGTTGATGCTGCTGTGCGTATTGGCTGGGAGGACAAAGACTCTGACGAGCTCTGCAAGGCTATTTACAAAAAAGCTGATGTCCCCTCCAAGAAAAAGTTTTTTCAGCTTGCGCATCATACGTTTAAACTAACCGGCTATTTAAGCCGCAACTATCCTACCTACCTCGCACATAATGTTTCGCTGATTGAACGGTATGTGAATGTTGGAAATTTAAAAGACGCCAATAATCTTGCTGAAATTCTGCTGGATGTAGCTGAAAAAATTGAAGACTTTGCTACCGCACGCGCTGTGCTGCAGTTTTTCGCGCAGCAGGTGTATATCCGCGAAAAGAAAACGGAAGCGATCCGTTACCTCGAACGCAATGCCGAAGTGATTGACGCCGAACGGGCGCTGAATGATATTTATCTGTACATGCGGCGCAACCTGCATTTTAAAGATAAATCAAGCTTAGGCACAACCGAATCCGACAAGCATTGTGCTTTCTTCAATCAATACCGCGAACACTGGTCGTTTGCGGTGCGGATTATGAGTCGTTATGCCGCTTGTTATACACTGCATTACTTTAACGATGAACGGTATTACGAAAAAGAACAGCTCGATGAACTGAATACACTTTCTGATGAACTTGAAAAATCGCCGTATGTGATTTTTTCATTCTCAGATGATATTGAGATGAACGTTGATTATCTCAAGCTCAAATCAATGATGAGCAATTTTGATGCAGATACACTTCAGAAAGAAGCAGCTGTACTGCTCAAAAAGCGTGAAACACCAAGGTTCTGGCGCAACTATCTCAATACCGCTCAAATTGCATTCCTCAGTATTCAGGGCAGTGTATTGGTGAGCCGCTACGGTTATGGTTACCGGAAAGGTTGGAATGAATCGTTGCCCAACGAATTAAAAGACCAGCTACAGTTTTACCGCAAAACAGCCGAAGACATTTTAAACAATGTAAACTGGGACGAAGAAAGTTTGCATGTACGCTACATCAACTCGGTTATCATCTACTGCTGTTTTCTGCTGATGGGTACCCGTGAAGATATTCGCAAAGTAATTGATACCATAGAAAATATGCTGTTCAATTATCAGCAGGTTGCGTTTCACCGGATGTATGACCAGATTTTTGCGGCACTCATCATGGCTTATTTCATGCTCGAAGATTACATCAAAGTGCAGGAATGCTACAAACGTTATGAAAAACTAACGGCCAACAGCACCAAGCTTCAGGAAAACGATATTACCATTAAAGCCTATTACTACGTAGCCCAGTGGATACAATCAGGCCGCAAACAATACAAAGACAAACTCGAAGCACTGATTACACGTACTGAAGGGGTTTCCAATTTAGAGAACACGAAGTACTTGCTGAATGATTTGAAAGAATACTATAAAATATAGTGTTGAGTGTTGAATGTAAAGTGATGAATGCTTGGCCTCGCTTTGCTCGGAAGTGTAAGGTGTTTTCCTTTCTTCGCTTGGTAGCCTGAAGTGTAAAGCGGCTCAAAAACAGTAGAGCCTTTTAGAGTTCGGCAACTGCTACTAAAATTCGTTCGAGTTTCTTTTTCATTTCAGTTGCTGAGCAGGTGTAATTGTTGGCCAGTAGCGAAAAGCAAACGAGTTTTCCGCTTCGGGTTTTCACATATCCTGTGTAGCCGCGGGCGCGGGTGATGTAGCCACTTTTAGCAATCAGGTTGTTTTCGGCGAAACTGCCTTTGCATAAACTTGCAAGCGATCCCGATTTTCCGGCAACGGGCAGCGAACGTTTAAAGGCTTCGTACTCTTTCTTCGGCCATTTTGTAATGATGCGTAATGCTTCGGCTTGCTGCTGAGTGGTAACTGCATTGGAGCGCGAAAGTCCGCTGCCGTCGTTCATAAACATTCCTTTTGTATCAATGCCTTGCTGTTTCCAGAAATTGACAACGGCAGCTGTGCCATCTTCAACTGTTCCGCCCTTGCCTTTCAGTAAGCCAATT
>CALRTD020000482.1:0-3649 GCA_943371015.1 Synechococcus sp. UW140
TGCTCACCGACAGCGCAACAAACTATGCTGCTTCGCAAGGCTGGTTTCAGTTCAGAATTAAACCGGCGGGCAACTATCCGATTGGAACCTCAATACCAAATTCTGCAGCTATTTATTTCGATTACAATCCTCCCATTATTACCAATACAGCAATGGTAAATTATACCGGGCCTATTGGTATAACAGAGCAGCAAGACACACAAAAACTCTCCGCCTATCCCAACCCGGCAAGCAACGAAATAACAATTGTTTCTGATAACCGTGTGGCTGATGGTGTACTCAATTTGGTAAATGCCACCGGGCAAATCATAACTGCACAACCGTTCGCCGGAACAACAGCAACCATTGATGTTTCGACCCTTCCGGCAGGAGTGTATATTGTGTTGCTTACAGAAGAATCCCGAAGTTCAAGAATGCGTATTGTTGTTTACAGATAACATTGTTCTTTTAGCGGTTGTGTGAACAATCGCTATATTTAAGCCTATGCCTGTCAACCTGTTTCGCTTCATTGCCGCGTTGTTAATTCTCTGCACATTTACCACTTGCAAATACACGCCCTATCTCAAATACTACACCGCCCGCAAAGGCCATTACCCGCGCTTTTTCAGGCACGACAGGCTCATCGGCAGCCAGAATCATTTCCGCATTTGCTATGATGTTACGCATTACGCGCTCGATGTAAAACCCGATTTTCAGGAGCAGCGGTTGAGCGCAACCATGAAAATCAGCTTTACTGCTTTAACTGATTTTGATACGCTTCTGCTCGATCTTCATCCCTGTTATAAAATCAAAAGCCTGACTGCCAATAGCGGAATGCCGCGCTATTACCGAAAGCGCAACGCACTGTTTGTTGTATTTCAATCGCGGCAGCAGAAAGGTGCAGCAAATACAATCAGCATCAGTTACGAAGGTAAACCGATAACACTGGCGGGATTTTGTCCGGTAGTGTGGAATACCGACCGCAACGGTGTGCCGTGGTTTGCTACCATTTGCGAAGGCATCGGTGCACATACACTCTGGCCGTGTAAAGATTTGCTGTACGATGAAGCCGACAGTTCTTCGATGTGCATTACTGTTCCGAAAGGCCTGACGGCAGTAAGCAACGGTACGCTTCAACAAACAGAAGAGCGGGGTAACGAAACAGCTTTTTACTGGAAAGCATCAAATCCGATAAACGTATATAACCTTTCGTTTGCGGTGGGTAATTTTACGAAGGTGACCAAGATTTACGAAAATGCAGCAGGGCCGCATGAGCTTACTTTTTATCTGCTTGCCCACCGCGCCGCCGACGGCGAAAAACACCTGGAGCAGATAAAAGACATGTTTGCCTTTCTCGAAAATACGTTTGGCGAGTATCCCTGGTACAATGATGGCTATAAGCTGGTGCAAACACCCGGCGGCGCATCAATGGAACACCAGACCAGCATTCACTACTCCGGAATTTTCCGCAACAATGGTATGGGTGTTGACGCATTGCTGCTGCACGAAACGGCACACGAATGGTTTGGCAACAGCATTACCGCTGCCGATTATGGCGATCTCTGGCTGCACGAAAGTTTTGCCACTTACGCCGAATGGCTTTATACCGAACACAAATCGAAGCCCGAAGAATACAACGGCTTTGTGAACTATCATCTCGCCAACGCAGACGGAAAAGTGATGGGAAACAAAGTGCCCATTGCCAAAAAAACAGGCGTGCGCTACATGGCACTCGTGGCCAACCGCGATCAGGATATTTACGCAAAAGGCGCGGCAATGCTGCATAGTTTGCGCTGGACGTTTCAGGATGATTCGTTGTTTTTTGGCATGCTGAAATCGTATTACGCCAAACACAAAAAATCGCAAATCACCACCGCTGATTTTATTGTGCATGTAAACAGCTGCACCGGCAAAGATTACCGTTGGTTTTTTGATCAATATTTGTTTGATTGCCGTGTGCCGGAACTAAACTGTTATGTAAGCAAAAGCGGCAATACACAAACGCTTCACTATTGGTGGAAACACACGGTCCCCGGTTTTGATAAACTGCCGGTAGAAGTAATTTTTGGTGGTAAAAGTCAGCTTATTTATCCATCGGCAGCGGAACAAACATTGGTATTTACCGGCACCGAAGAATTATCTGTTTCGGGCAGGGGCGGTTATTGTGAGATGCGGAAGGTGAAGTAGTGTTTTGATGAAACAAACAGCGGTTGCTCAAACCGAACAACCGCCGTTTACTTCATTAAGCAAGGAAGTTTAATACAACCCCAACCCCTTCGCAAGCACATCGGCATCCATGCCCATGTACTTTGCCATTTCGGCAATCGGTTTTTCGAGTTCGGTTTTATCGTATGCTGTCGGATTACTTACAATGTGCAGCACAAACGATCCGCTGATGTTCCAGGTGGCATTTCCTTTCTCGCCATAGAAATTTACCGCATAATCGCCGGGCGGGAAATAGGTTTTGAAAATGGCTTTGCCTTCAGCATCGGTTGTTGCGGTACCAATAATGATGCTGTCGCGAGTGGTGATGGTGATGAGTGTATTGGTTACCGGCTTTCCTTTGTAGAAAAATGATTCGCGCACTTCGTAAGGGCCTTCGGAAGCTTTGTGTTTTCCGTAGCCCTGAAACTTGGCCATGTTGCGCACAGACGGTGCTGTAGTGCTGCTGCCTGATGTTGACGAGCCTGATGTTGATGTGCCTGTTGTGGTAGTCGGCGTTGTGGTTGTTGGTGTTGTGGTTCCGCCGTAGCCGCGGGCTTTGTTTTCTTCTTCGCGTTTTTTGGCGAGTTCTTCTTCTTTTTTAGCCTTGGCATCGGCTTCTTTTTTCGCGTCTTCGGCTTTTTCTTTTTCGCGCTCCGCTTTCTGTGCAGCTAATTTTTCTTCCCATTCTTTGTCGCGGGCAGCTTTTTCGGCGGCGCGTTTATCGGCT
This sequence comes from Synechococcus sp. UW140, assembly GCA_943371015.1. Taxonomy (GTDB): domain Bacteria; phylum Bacteroidota; class Bacteroidia; order Palsa-965; family Palsa-965. The sequence continues at coordinate 2,912 of CALRTD020000482.1, forward strand.
GCCGCTTTTTGCTCAGCATCACGGCGGGCTTGTGCTTCGGGGGTAATCTGCGCTTTAGACGGCTCACCTTTAAGCGAGTATTCGCCTTTCTTGTTTCGATCGACCCTGTAAAATACTTGGGTCATATCTTTATTCACAAACAGTGATTTTTGATCTACCTGTCCGCGAATCTGCAGCGTCATTTTCTGGAGTTTCATATCGGTGCCGCTTACCCAGAAAATAACCTGCCGTGCGCTGTCGGGATGAAGTTCTTTACCGTCGAGCAGAATGCGAAAGCACTCGTCGTTTTCCGACCATACGGTTACTTTAATTTGCTGGCTCTTGTCGGCACTTTCCCAGTCGCCGCATTGCGCCTTTGCTGTAGCGCCTGCAACAAGCAGGGCAATTGTAAACAGCAACGATTTAAGCGTAGTCTTTTGTTTCATTAAGTAAGGAGTTTTTTGTTAGCCGGGGGATTGCAATAAACATTCCAAATTACAAAACTTCTTAACCCGGGCTTGATTTTCGTTCAGGGTGTAATGAAATTTTTCAGAGACATACTTCCTAAAAATGAAAATGCCGCGACGGAAACCGCGGCATTTTTGATTGCGTTTATTCTCGTTATACCTGATTAATCTTCTTCGCCAGTTCATCCTTATACGAGCCGCCAATCGGAATCGGCTTTTTCTCGTCTTCGAGCATCAGGTTGGGCGATTCGATAGAAACAATCTTATCAATCCGTACAATGAATGAGCGGTG
>CALRTD020000483.1:0-3647 GCA_943371015.1 Synechococcus sp. UW140
AGACTGCCTTCCCAACTATCTACCTAAAAAAAAGATTCTACTTCTTTTTCCCTTCCTTCTCAGACCCCACAAAATCAATATGCTTTTTCACTTTTCCTTTTTTGGAAACTTCGGCTGAGCCTTCAATACCGTAACCGTCGATCGTGCCTTTTACTTCCACCGTTTCGTCGAGTTTGTTGGTGACTGAGCCTTCAAACTCAACATACAGTACTTCTTCGCCTTCGTCTTTATACACCGAGTCAACGGTGAGTTCAATGGAAATGGCATCGGCACCCATATCGCGGCCAATGATTTTTGAGCGGAGTTTTCCGTTTTTGATGCTCACCACGTCCTGCTCAGGTTTGCCCGATTTTCCGCCTTTTTTGGCTTCGGTCATGGTTACTTTATAGGCTTTGCCTTCAATGGTTTCGGTATCGCCAACAAGCGCCACAGAGCAAAAAACAAACAGCATTCCGGCTGCGGCTGAAAGTGAAAAGAGTTTTTTCATACGGCACTAAGATAAGTGTTTGCCTTTGTGCTGTGAAAAAAGTATGCCAGAAACAAGCGCGACCAATGCAGCAAATCGACATAAGCAGCGGAAAGGTCTGTGAACGCCCGTATATTTATGGCAGAATTTTTTGCCATGACAACCACACCGCTAGCCGAACGGCTTCGCCCCACAACATTAGACACTTACATTGGTCAACGCCACCTGGTGGGCGAGTCGGGTGTTATCCGCCGTGCCATTGAAGCCGGCACGCTTCCCTCCATCATTTTCTGGGGACCTCCGGGCGTGGGCAAAACTACGCTGGCCAATATTATTGCCGGACAACTGAAGCGGCCGTTTTATGCACTCAGCGCTATTAATTCGGGCGTTAAAGATGTGCGCGATGTGATTGACAAGGCGAAGAGTCAATCGTTTTTCGGCACCAATCAGCCTATTCTGTTTATCGACGAGATTCACCGGTTCAGCAAGGCGCAGCAGGATTCGCTGCTGGGCGCGGTAGAGAAGGGGACGGTTACGCTGATTGGCGCTACTACCGAAAATCCTTCGTTTGAGGTGATTTCGGCGCTGCTTTCGCGGTGTCAGGTCTATATTCTCGAATCGCTGAGCAAAGAAGATTTGATTCAGCTGCTGCACGATGCGCTGGAGAAAGACGAAATTCTGAAACAGAAAAACGTAGAAATCCGCGAATACGAAGCGCTGCTGCGACTTTCGGGCGGCGATGCGCGTAAGCTGCTCAACGTGTTTGAACTGGTGATTAACGCCATCGGCGGCGATCCGGTGATCATCACCAACGACGATGTGCTGAAACACGTGCAGCAAAACATGGCGCGGTACGATAAAACCGGTGAGCAGCATTACGATATTATCTCCGCCTTCATCAAATCCATCCGCGGCAGCGATCCGAACGGCGGTATCTACTGGCTGGCGCGCATGCTGGCCGGCGGCGAAGATCCGCTCTTTATTGCCCGGCGCCTGCTCATTCTGGCTTCCGAAGATGTGGGCAATGCCAACCCCAATGCGCTGCTGCTGGCCAACAACTGCTTTCAGGCCGTACATACAATAGGAATGCCCGAAGCGCGGATTATTCTGGCGCAAACGGTAACGTACCTGGCTTCGTCGCCTAAAAGCAATGCCTCGTATGCGGCCATTAACGAAGCCATGGCCATCGTTAACCAAACCGGCGATGAACCCGTGCCGCTGCACCTGCGCAACGCGCCTACAAAGCTCATGAAAGAAATAGGCTATGGCCGCGATTATGACTACAGTCACAGTCACGCCGGCAACTTTGCCGAACAGGAATATTTGCCGGACCACCTTGCCGGGCACAAGTTTTATGAGCCGGGGAACTCGGCGCGGGAGAATGAGTTGAGAGCTTATTTGAAGAAGTGTTGGGGGGAGAAGTACGATTATTAAAAGGGAATGTTGAATGATGAGTGCTGAATGATGAGTGTAAAGTGTAAAGTGTAAAGTGTAAAGTGTAAAGTGTAAAGTGTATTGATTCCTCGCTTCGCTCGGGAATGTTTTTTATTCCATCGCTTCGCTTGGAATGTTTTTATTCCATCGCTTCGCTCTTGAATGTTTTTATTCCATCGCTTCGCTCTTGAATGTTTGATTTCATCGCTTCGCTCTTGAATGTTTTTATTCCATCGCTTCGCTCTTGAATGTTTGATTCCATCGCTTGTGATGTTTTATTCTTTTATTTTGATATTGAATTATAGGGATGGAAATTGAGGAGAGATGTTTCTTGGGGAGTTGATTTTTGGGAGATGTGTGATAGATATAACATTCACTGTTACTTGTGTAATGCTGTTTGATGCATTATAAACCACCTTTGTCCCAAGCAATTCTGATTATGCTTTGAATGCTGATGTTTGTTGACTTTTGGTGTTTATTGTGCTTGATTACAGGTGATTGCGATTAGAAAGATTAAAACATTCTACTATGAAAAATGTGTACAGATTTTCTTTTATGGTAATACTTCTGGTATTACTGACATCAACTGAAGCCTGCAAAAAATATGAAGATGGTCCGCTGCTGAGCCTTCGTTCTCGCGCTGAACGGGTTGCCAATACCTGGAAAGTAGAGAACTACAAAGTAAACGGAACCGACTATACGTCATTGGTAACCAACTATACCGAGACTTATTCGAAAGACGGTAACTACAGCTACAGCTGGGGCGTGCTTTCGGGCAGCGGTACGTGGAAGTTTCAGAATAAAGATGCTGAAATCAAGCTCACCGGAACTAACAATCAGGACGATCATGTATTGGTGATCTTGAAGTTGGAAGAAAAAAGCTTTTGGTATTATTATTTAGATGGAAATGATCGTTATGAGTTTCATTTCATTCAAAAGTAAAAGCAGCATTTAGCCGATAAACTTCAACATCAATAATCATGGGAAATCTCCTCTATTTAATAGCAGTAATTCTTGTTATCAGTTGGGCAATCGGCTTTCTGGGTTACGGTACCGGTGGTTTGATTCATATTCTGCTTGTAATTGCTGTAATAGCTGTTGTTCTGCGGCTGATTCAGGGCAAAAAAATCTAATTCACGAAGTCTAATATTTAATACGTAGTCAAATGGAAAATTCTAACGGATCAGGTAAATTAATTGGTGCACTTTTAGTAGGTGCCGCTATTGGCGGAATTCTCGGAGTGCTTTTTGCTCCTGACAAAGGCAGCGAAACACGCAAGAAAATTGCCGGAAAAACGAATGATATGGCTCAGGCCATAAAAGACAAGTTCGACATGGTTTCTGATGAAGTCAAAAAAGAAATGACTGAAGCCAAAGAAAAAGCTGCCGGTTTTGCCGGAAACAATCGCGCATAACATTTAATTACTGTGCCCCAAAATGAAGAAGTCTCGCCGGCATACTGTCACGAGACTTCTTTACAATATACTGCTGTAAAGCAATCTACTCACGCTTTTATTGTTTCGGGGATTACAACACATTACAAAACTGCACACTATGGAAAATAACCGTAATGAAATAGAGTCTTTATTTGACCGGTTGACGCAATACCTCAAACTGAATGCTGAGCTGCTGAAACTTAAACTGCTTGACGCCTCTGCATCAGTTGCATCAGTGGTTGCACTGTCTGTTCTGATTATTGCTTTCAGTACTATCATTCTTGTATTTGTTAATGTTGGCCTGGCACTGCT
>CALRTD020000484.1:0-3643 GCA_943371015.1 Synechococcus sp. UW140
AACAGAAGAATTAGTTTTTTTGTCATCACTATAAATTTTATAAGAACCAACTACTAAGTTGTAGTCAGCATACACCAAATTTAAAGAGATTATCAGTCCCCCCCCTACTTCACCTTCCCTTCCTTCTTAAACTCCTTCTTAATACCAGCAATCAACTCTTTCTTACGAATAACATTCTCCCCCCGCTCCAACGCCATGAGCGAGCAATACCGCACCACATTACTGATAGCGCCGCCACTAAGAACATATTCGTGTGCTATTTCGGCGAGATCTATTTCGGGTTCTAAAGTTGATTGTGTGGAGAATGCGGCTTGCCAGAGGCGCAGGCGTTCTTCGGGGGCGGGCATCGAGAAGTAAATCATGCTTTGGAAACGCCGTGCAAATGCCTCGTCGATGTTTGATTTGAGGTTGGTGGCGAGAATGATTACACCCGGATAATCTTCGATGCGCTGCAGCAGGTAGCTTACTTCCTGATTGGCATACCGATCGTTGGAGCTGCTGGTGGCGGTGCGTTTTCCGAACAGGGCATCGGCTTCGTCGAAAAACAAAATCCAGCGTTTGTTCATCGCCTGATCAAATACATTGGCTAAGTTCTTTTCGGTTTCGCCAATGTATTTGCTCACAATCATCGACAAGTCGATGCGATACACATCAAGCTGGGTGTATTTGCCGAGCAGTGTGGCGGTAAGCGTTTTTCCGGTGCCGGGCGGACCAAAAAACAAACTTCGGTAGCCGGGTTTTATGACGCGGTTCAGTCCCCAGTCATTCATCAGCGTATCGCCGTGCCGGAGCCAGGCTCTTATTTCAATTACTTCGTTTTGCACATGCTCATCGAGCACAAGATCTTCCCAGCTGAGCGGTGTGGTAATGAGGCGCGCGGGAAAGCTGTTGCTGAAATCGGGCTTGACGGTAATGCCTGTGGTGAAATAACTCAGGTAATCGCGCCCGGGCAAGAGCTGTGCGGCTGTAAAAGGTTCATCACCGGGCGGTGGTGCAAGCCTTATCAGTCCTGCGCTCACCAGCGTTGCATCCGAAGCCAGCAAGCGGGCTGCTGCAATGCGAACAGTTACATCGGAACCGGCAATGACAAACACTGCTGTTTCGGCAGTGGGCAGAAACCCGCTGAAATTAACGCCTTTCAGCCCGCCAAACTCGCTGAAACCACGATCGTAAGTAGAGTTGCGTGTGTAAAATACATCAAGCAATTGCGGACGAAGATGCGGTGCAAGTGCAATGGCGAGTAGAATGCGCTCATGTGTACTGAGCTGATACTTACGCAGTGTTTCTTCAAACGCCGAACTGCCGTTTACAGGCGGAGGCTCAGGAAAAACAGGCTGTTCGGCGGCTGCATCCTGCATAAAATATAATCTGAAACGATAATCAATTACCGCCATGAGCCAGTTCAATTCCTGATCAAGCGCAAGTGCATTTACTCCGTCGGTAAGTGCTGTATTTATGTTTTCCATTCTACGTAAAGGGGTTGTTTCATCCACGGCAAACGGATGAGGTTAATGGCCCAGGGCAAACGACCGAGCAATTTATCAAATGCTTTTCGTTCAACACGCAGCACTACATGCTCGGGCATAAACAAAAGCTGTCCGCTGCGTTCGAGAAATGTTTCGCGAAGTCCCTGCACCGAAGTGTTGCCGAGTACTGTCCATTGTTTGATTACTGCACCGAGCAGTTCTTCGCCAATCTGTTTTTCATCGGCTGTTAGTTCGAGTTCTTTTACAACCGGACTGGCTTTGGTGATGCCGCAGAGCAGTTTGTTCAGCACAAGCAGATACTCCGGCGGCTGCTCCTGTTTATTTGCAAGGTACTGCAGCAAATGTACAGCGCGGTAAGCGGTTTCGGGAGAGGCAAACTGCATCCCATTGAGCCAGCCGCAGCGGGTAAAGAGTCGTGTAAAAAACGGCCAGAGCAGTACAAGGCCGGCATTGGAAACAAACACACCGTTTTCGCCGCTTACTTCCGGCTTTAGTCGTTCGTTGGTTAATTTTTCATCGGCAAAGCGTTTGCGTTCTTCGGCTGCTGCCTGCATGCGCAGTTGTTGCAAGCGCTGCAGCAGCGGGTCAGACATGCGCTGCAAATGGTGCTTTTGGCTGAGCTGTTCGAGCAAACGCGGAAGTTCGCTTTTCCAGTCGTGCGGATAACGCATTGCAAAGGCGTTCCAAATTGCGGCAAGCGCTTCGGGACTTGCTTTTTCAGCTTTCAGTTCCGACAGTTCTGCATGCACGCAAAGCAACTGAAAGAAGGTAAACAGCCAAACTGCCGGCACTGCCTGGCGTCCGGGTAACTGCAGCGCAAGCAGCAAAACAAGTTCGCGCACCAGTGTGCGTTTGCCGGGCAGCATACGACTGGCTAATTCAAGCAGATCAGCAATAAGCACAGCCTGAATTCCGCTTTGCGAATCGGCACGGAGCACGAGCACAACAAGCCGCATGTAGGTTGTGCTGTGCAAGAGTTCGGCCAATCGTTTGCGTGCCGGTGCCAATGTAAACAGCACATTCAGCAATTCATCAAACGCATCAGGACGGGTACGCAGCAAACGATTAAGCAGCGTGTCTAATTCCGATGCCAGCGGAGATTCGGCACGCAGTAAAAGCTGAATCAGTTTTTGCAGATCAGCAGTTGCAGGGGTGTGCGCCGGTAGAAATTCTGTAATGGATAATTCATTGAGCGTTTCGGTAACCTGCCGGGCAATGAGTTGCTGCGGAGCAGCGGGCAGCAATGTCTGCAATTGCGCTGCAAGAAGTTGTTTCAGCAGCGTATAAACCAAGCGTTGAATTCCGGCAGCATCCGTGCCTGAAAGCAAGGCCGAAAACTGCCGGAGTAGTTGCTGTGCCAACTGCAAACGCAATGCCGCTGGCAACTCAACATCTGCCGGAACCTGCTCTTGTTCTTTTGAACCTATTGCATCAGCAGAAACATCAGTTTGCCCTCGTTCTTTTAAACTTTCTGCATGAACAGGAATATCAGCAAGCTCTTGTTCTTTTGACAGTTCTCTTTCATCCGAAACATCAGCAAGCTGAGCCGGGGTATTTTTATCTTTTCTTGAAACATCAGCAAGCTCTTGTTCTTTTGACAGTTCTCCTTCATCGGAAATATCAGCAAGCTGAACCAAGGTATTTTTATCTTCCAGTATCGTTATCGTTTCCTGAACAGCTGAAGCGTTTTTCAGCGCATCCGCAAGTGTTTGTTTTTCATTTTCGCGGATGCGGTTAATTTCTTCAGTAACTGTATCCGCAGTTTGTTGTGCCGCATAAACAGGAGCATCATCGTAAACGCTGCCTCCTGCCCGCTCATACACCTGCCTGAGCAAGCCGCTGAGCAGTAAACGCGCTTGTGCCGGAAGCTGTGCCGCTGCAGCCAGTAAAGCAGAAAACACTGTTGCAGGCGGCTGCAAACTGCGCACACTCAGCTCGCCCCAAACTTCGGTGAGCCAGTTTGCAAATACGGTATTGCTGCTGCGCTTTCCGGCCGTCTGCAGTAATAAGCGACTGCGAAAAAAGACAGAAAGTTTTTGCCTGCGCTGCGCTTGCTGTATGAGTTCGGCTGATGTGCCTTCGAGCTGTACAATCCAACTGTCGAGTGCAAGCGTTTCGGGTGTTGAATTGAGTTGCAGGAGTTCAGGCAAAAAATC
>CALRTD020000485.1:0-3629 GCA_943371015.1 Synechococcus sp. UW140
ATGCAAAAGCAATCATTCTTTATGCACATCTTTAAACTGCAGCATATCGCCGAGCCGTAATTCTTTTTCAGTATCAAATCCGCACGAGGTTTTAAATTCTTTCGGATTGCTGTAGGTGCCGAAAAGCATATCCCACCAAACAATATCGCCATAATTGCTGGTGTGTTTTTCGTATTCGTGATGAATGCGGTGCATCTCCGGCCGCTGAAAAATATAGCCGATCCACTGCGGCGTTTTTACGTTGGTGTGATAAAAGAATTCGCCCAGCGCGGTACACAATGTATAAATAGCTCCGGCCTCCGGCGTTAAACCAAGTAAAGTGTACACCAGTAAACTTCCGATAATGGAATTCACCGTCATTTCGAGCGGATGTTTGTAGAACGAAGTAATGACTTCAATGCGCTGCGGACTGTGATGTATCTGATGAAAATGCAGCCATAAAAAATCAACCGTATGCCGCCAGCGATGCCACCAGTAAAAAATAAATGTGGCAATGAAATACGCAATAATTCCGCCCCACACCGGACCAACCGCATCCGAAAGTTTAAACACACTTACCGATGAAAGCCAGATTTCCCACGTGTAACCGGCAAGAACGACAACGCCAAGTTGCACAAAGTTGATGGCCAGCACACGTATTGCCCAGGTGGGCACAGCAGGAAGTTTCCAGCCTGGAATTATACGCTCAAGCAAAAAGCAGAACGCGAAGCAGATGAAAATTACTGGTAGCATTTTGTTAGAGGCTGTTAGGGAGTTTTGTTTTGCTTTGATTTGAATGTATTTTTTGTCGGATCAAGGCACTTTTTGAGTTAATATCTGGAGGATCTTAGCGAAAAAAGTAACGCGGAGACGGCAAAAAAGACATCAAAGCATTAAAAAGAAAATTCCCTAACAGCCTCTTAAAGTTTGGTTACGGCTAAACTATAGGCTACAGTTCAATTGAAAAGCCAAGAGGTCTCAACAGAATATAAAAGATGTGAAAAGGAAATTCCGTAACGCTTACTTAAAGTCTCAAGCATTCTTTTGGTGTAACACCCAAATGGCCGAATCCCACCAACGTTCAAAAAAATAATTTTCGTGAAACAAGGCTTCCTGTACAAAGCCTAATTTTTCGAGCACTCGTTTTGAGGCAATATGGTTGGGATCAATGTTGGCGGTAATGGTATGCAATTGCAATTCAGTAAACGCAACCGAGAGCAGCGGTTGCAATGCTTCGGTCATGTAACCGCGGTTCCAAAACTCCGGCAGCAGTTCGTAACCAATTTCGCCTCTGCGGTGCTGGTGGTTGATGTGTTTAAACCCCGCAGTGCCGATGAGTTGTTGCGTTTCGCGAAGTTCTATGCCTAAGCGGAAACCGGTTTGCATGGCTTGTAATCGTCGCCATTCAAATAGTAATTTCTCTGCTTCGCGGAGTTGTGTAAACACCGGAGCGCCGCGCCAGGCCATCATTCCGGGCGATGCGTAAAAACTGAAAATTACGGCTGTGTCAGCCGTGCACAAGGCACGCAGGCGAAGATGTGTTGTTTCGTAGCTGTTGTGCAGGATGCTGATCACTTGGGGAAGTTAGTGAAATGCAGCTATTTGTTGAATTGGTAGAATTTATTTTTGTTGTAACAGGATCAACTTCTTGATCAATGAAACTTGACCTAAATGATAATAACTATGCTCAATTTGAGCTTCAATATTTCGTAAATAAGTTCCATATTCTTCTTTTACAAATGGTTGATTTAATACACGATCGTCCATCTTCTCAACGTGATTTATAAACTTTTCTGCTGTGCTGATAAACTCATTCACTAAGTCGTTCCAATCCTTGTCCGACTTAATTTCAGGCATGTCAAAACTATATTTGTCTCTTATTTCAAGTTTCCCGCCTTCAAAAACACGTAATAGTCCTTTTAAATAATAGTGAACATGAAAAGTTAATAGTGCAATAGTATTCAGGTTTTCAATTGTTTGAATAGCTTGTTCCCAGGTAATACTTGATATCTGTTCTTTGAAGTTGGTATTTGCGATCCATTTTCCGTTCAACAAAACTTCTCTTAACCGGTTAGCTAAATCCTTACTCATTTTTTGTATTTAATGTTTCAAGTTTATTTTCTGGTTTCTTGTTAGCGATTTTGGTACGATTCGAAGAACGAAAAACTGTTGTTGTTTCGGCTGTGCATCGTTTGCGAATGCAGAGGTTTTTTGTAGTTGTGCAGGATGCTGATTACTTGGGGAAGGTAGTGATTTTTGATTGTAGTGTTTTTTAGGCAGGTGATAGTCCCCCACCTCAGTAACTCAAATCACCAACCACATTAAAAAGAACTCCGTACCTTTGTATCGACATATATAGATACCTCGATATGCCCGACCCGCAAATCGCTCACGAAACCTACACCGAACAAGCAGAGCTGCTCAAAGCGCTCGCGCACCCCGTGCGCTTGTCGATGCTGGCTTTGCTGAGCAGAACCGGGGCGTTAACGGTGACCGAGATTCACGAAAAGCTTGCGCTCGAACAGGCGGCTGCATCGCATCACCTGGGCATCCTTAAAAGCCGCGGCATTGTAGCTGTTGAGCGCGATGGCCGAAACTCGGTGTATCGCTTGCGGTATGAATGCCTTTCGCAGATACTGACTTGTCTTAACCAATGCTCACCACCGCAGCTATGATGGAAATTCTTGCATATCCGGCGGCTGTTGTCATGGGCATTCTGCTCGGCCTTATCGGGGGCGGGGGAAGTATTCTCACCCTGCCGGTATTGGTGTATATGCTGCACATTCCGGCGTCGGAAGCTACGTTTTATTCGTTGTTTGTGGTTGGACTGGCTGCGGCAACCGGCGCTACCGATTATGTGCGCAATAAGTTTGTGTGCTGGCGAACGGTGTTGTTTTTCGGAACGCCTTCGCTGCTGGCTACGTGGTTTTCGCGGAGCTATATTTTTCCGGCGATTCCTGCAGAGCTGCATTTCGGCAGCACGGTGATCAGCAAAGATGTGTTTATTCTCGTGCTGTTTGCCTTGTTCATGCTGGCGGCTTCGGCGTCTATGATTCGTCCGCCGAAAGTGATCCGCAAAGATGAATACACCGAAGCGCGGCGCTATCGCTACATGCTTATTTTGCTTTCGGGTGCGGTGGTTGGAAGTATTGTCGGACTGCTGGCTGCAGGCGGCGGATTTCTGATTATTCCGGCGCTCGTAATTCTGGCCAATTTACCGATGAAACGCGCGGTAGGTACATCGCTTGTCCTTATCTTCATTAATTCTGTAATTGGTTTTTCCAGCGAACTGATTTCCGGAACAGATCCTGATTGGTCGCTGCTGCTGCGTTTCAGTGCGTTTGCGGTGGGCGGAATCGGAATCGGGCTCTGGCTTTCGCGGCGCATTGCAGGCACAAAACTGCGACCGCTGTTTGGCTGGTTTGTACTGCTTACAGGCATTTTCATCATTACCAAAGAATACATTACTTACCGAAATACCTCCCAACAAACAGACAATGTACATCGAACAGCTCTATACCAATTGCCTCGCTGAGGCTGCATACTGGATTGAATCGAACGGTGAAGCTGCCGTTATCGACCCGATCCGTGAAACAGAACCGTACCTGCAAAAAGCGGCTGAGCGCGGCGTTAAAATCAAGTACGTTTTG
>CALRTD020000486.1:0-3626 GCA_943371015.1 Synechococcus sp. UW140
GCGCGTTTTGCCAAAAGATGTTAATAACTATACGGTTGGGGGGCTTGTAAACTGCATTAAAAAGCAGTTTTTTTGCCACACTTCAACTATTCACCCATAACTCATTAAACACAATTTAAAATGGAAAACACAAACGCTGTAGCGCCTGAAAAGCGCCCGACACTTCTCACAGTTCTCTGCATCCTTACCTAGATTGGTAGCGGCCTCGGTGCTCTTGCTTATTTACTCATTGCAATTGCTGCCGGAACATTTGGTGCAATGTTATCTAGCATCCCTGGTGTAGGTGCAATGCTTGGCGGTGGTACAGTAATGTTTATTCTTCTGTTCCTTTTTGCTGTTGGCAAAATTTATGGCGCTGCACAAATGTGGAAACTCAAGAAAATGGGCTTTTATATTTATTCAGCCTGTGAAGTTCTTGCTTTTGCAATTGGTGCTTACCTCAGCATGAAAACAGTTGATGCCGTTTCTAAAACTGCATCTAATGTAATGAGTGATACATCTATCACCAGCGGTATGAGTGCTGCCAGCGAAGCTGCAATGAACAATGCTATGGAGTCAGCTAAACAAGGCGGTGGTTTCCCCGTAATGGCACTTGTTTTCACCATTCTCTTCATCGTTCTTTACTACCTGAACGTTAAGAAAATGAAATAATCGTAAAGGGAATTATATTCCTGTAAAGGCTGTCCGATTCGGGCAGCCTTTCTTGTTTGCTGTCGGCAATAAAAACGCCCGGCTTGCACAATGCAAGCCGGGCGTTTTAGTTGCTATCGGTAAATGATTATACCAATTCCTTTTTGCGGAAGCGTTCGGCCAGCACCGGAGCTTTGGGATTGCTGTAGTCGTAAAAGCCTTTGCCGGTTTTATCGCCAAGATGGCCGGCAGTCACCATGTTTACCAAAAGCGGGCAGGGGGCATATTTCGGATTTCCGAAACCATCCTGCAGCACGCGCAAAATAGCAAGGCAAACATCCAGACCAATGAAATCGGCTAAGCGCAGCGGCCCCATGGGGTGTCCCATGCCGAGTTTCATTACATTATCAATTTCTTCAACGCCGGCCACACCTTCATACAGGGTAATGATGGCCTCGTTGATCATAGGCATGAGAATTTTGTTGGCTACAAAGCCCGGATAATCGTTCACTTCAACCGGAACCTTTTCCAGATTGCGTGAAAGCTCCATGATTTGGGCTGTAACCTCATCGCTGGTAGAGTAGCCGCGGATCACCTCCACCAATTTCATTACCGGCACCGGATTCATAAAGTGCATACCGATAACCTGTGCCGGACGCTTGGTAGCCGCCGCAATTTTGGTGATGGAAATGGAAGACGTGTTTGAAGCCAGGATACAACTGGCCGGAGCAGCAGCATCAATTTCACGGAAAATTTTGAGTTTGAGCTCCACATTTTCGGTAGCGGCTTCAACCACAAGCTCGGCATTGGCAACGCCTTCGGCGAGGTGGGTAGTTGGCGTAATGCGCGCAAGTGCAGCAGCTTTGTCGGCCTCCGAAAGGCTGCCCTTGCTCACCTGACGATCCATATTTTTGCTGATCGTGTTCAGGCCGCGGTCGAGTGCTTCTTTGGAAATATCAACCAATGAAACGGAATAGCCAAATTGGGCAAATACATGCGCAATACCATTGCCCATTGTGCCTGAACCGATAACGGTAATGTTTTTCATCGTAATTAGCAGAATTGAATGAATTTTGTAGCCCGTAAAGATAAGCGGCTCACCGGTTTGACCATGTTTTTGCGCTCCAACTTGTAAACACCTGAAATTGTGGAAAAGTTTACCGGATTCGCCGAAGAGGTTTCCCTTCGGGAGTGTAAAATGATGAGTGTTGAGTGTAAAATGGTTCAGAACCAGAAAAGCCCTTGTCATCTCGAGCGGAGCCGAGAGAAGACAAGGGTTTATTTACCGCGCCCCTGAACTACAATCAGAACTGTGTAAATCAAAATCTTAAAATCAACGTAGAGCGACATATTCTCGATATACAGCAAGTCATATTTCAACCGCTCTATCATTTGCTCCACATTTTCGGCATAGCCATACTTGACTTGTCCCCATGAAGTAATGCCGGGTTTTACGTTGTGCAGGTGCCGGTAATGCGGAGCCTGAGCTACAATCTGATCGATAAAAAACTGACGTTCGGGGCGGGGGCCTACCAGCGACATTTCACCGATAAGCACATTGAAGAACTGAGGAATTTCGTCGAGGCGTGTTTTGCGCAGGAAACGGCCAAAAGGTGTAATGCGCGGATCGTTTTCGCTGGAAAGTGCCGGGCCGTTGCGTTCTGCATCAACATACATGGAACGGAACTTATGAATGCGGAACGGTTTGCCATGCAGTCCGATGCGGTAATGACTGTAGAAAACAGGGCCTTTAGACGACAGCTTTACACCAAGCGCAACGATCAGGTAAACCGGAAGGAAAACAGTGAGTGCAAGCAGTGCCGCAGCAACATCAATAATGCGTTTGAGCGATTGCTGCCACGGGGGCATAATCTCCCGCTTAATTTCAATCATCGGCGCACCGAAAATGGTGCTCATTTTTACCTGTCCGGAAAGAATATCGTACATATCCGGAATCACCTTAATCACTACCGGCTGATCATCCATTTCGTTAATAATGGTGTTGAGCCGGTCGTGCTCCGATGATTCTATCGCAATAATTACTTCCTCTGCATTATGCTCGCGAATAATGCTGCGCAATTGTTCTACTTCACCAAGATGCGGAAGACGTGCTTTGAGCTCGTGAGAATAACCGTTCTTGCTGTCGACATGCACAAAACCAACAAAGCGATTGCCCCACGATTTTTTCTGGCTGTCTAACTCGCTGAACAGTTTCAGGGCATTGGCGTTACTGCCGATAAGTACAGTGCTGAAACCAATTTTGCGATTCCGGATCCGGCTGTTTGTAATGGATGTAAGAATCATACGACCGGTTACCGTAAATGCAAAATGGGTAAGAAAAAGCGTTAATGTACTCAGGTAATAGGTGCGGTAGCTGATCACCGTATCATCAAGCAGCAGCGAAAAGAAAATGACCAGTACACCAATGCAGCTCAGCAATAAAATTTGTCCGAATTCCTTTAAACGTGAGCGGCGAAAAATATTACGGTAACTGCCTGTGATTCCATATAATGAAAGCCAAAACAACACAACCGATGCTAATCCGAAAAAGAATTTCTGATCGAAATACACAGGCACATCCATACCGAATTTTACCGACTCAATATTTACTTTCCTGTACATGTGAAAGAATGTCCAGGCTGCGGTGGCCGACAAAAAATCGCTAAGAATATAAAGGAGTACCTGCTTTGTCTTATTCATAAAACCAACCTATCGCACTACCTTGATATTGTCGAGATAAATGAAAGACTCAGCCATATCGTCGGGTTTTCGCATGGTGATAAAAAACGCATACCCGCTTGATGATGGTGCTTGGTTGAGCGCATCAGTGAGATTGATGTAAATCTTGCTCCAGTTGGTATTGGCATTTACAACCCCAACAGTTCTGTATTCAAACTGCTTGGTCATAACGCCAACAGTAAAGGGCTGGTTGCAGCGATAATTCAGTTCGAGATAAACGAATGAACTTGCAGGAAACAATCCTGTAAAAAATTCCG
>CALRTD020000487.1:0-3604 GCA_943371015.1 Synechococcus sp. UW140
TGCAGAAGAGTTAAATTGGGACGTTCAAATAGCTTTAGGAATGCAAACTAATGGAAATGCTACTGACTATGTGGGACAAATAAACAAGCTGACAAGATTTATGATGCCAGAACCATCATTCGTTTTAGGTTTTGACGAGTTTGACGAAACAAATCCATCCAAACTAATTGACAACTTCATCAATTGCAAAAAATTAATAGAACAATAAATACTACCGCTAATACGGTTTTGCTTCAGGCGGGCTGACGTGCAAACTTGGAGCTTTATGCTTCTATTCAAGTTCAGTGCTGGTTGAAAGTTTTGTGCTCCGCCCCCACCCAACAACAAAATGCGAAAACGTTAGATACAAGCATAGCGGACTCCACAACCGACATCATGAATACAGAAAAACGCCAACGATTCGCATAATTAAAAGAGGTGTTTCACTAACGTAAATGGCAATATAAAAACACCGCATTTAATTTTACCCAACCACACCCAAAACTTGTAGTAAAGACTTCAACGTAATTCTGTTCTAAACAGCCTAGAGACAATATTTTGTAAACTATTAAAAGGATGATTACATAATTAAGTAGTCAACTCAATGAATAAGAAATTTTAGCTCATTACACCTCTTGCTGTTTCATTCTGTACTCTTTCCCCCACTTTGCCATTGCTTGTATTATTGGCGACAACGTAAGCCCAAACTCAGTTAATGTGTATTCAACCCTTGGTGGGATTTCTGCATAAATTTTCCGGCTTATTATACCATCTTCTTCTAATTCTCTCAACTGCTGTGTAAGCATAGATTGAGTAATTCCCTTTACACTTCGCTTTAATTCCCCAAACCTTGCGGGAGAAGTAAAATAGATCGCATTAATTAAAATTGCTTTCCATTTCCCCCCTAAAACTTGCATTGTTGCAGTTACCGGACAAGAACTTTCATCAAAAACAAATTTTTCTTTATTCTCAACTTCTTGATTATCAACATTAGTACTGTTTTTCATACTTACGCTTATTAAGTGTCCTACTTGTTCTATTTATTTTAACAATGAATATTTACACTACAAAAATAAAACAAAGTAAGATACGTGACAAGCAAAATCACTTCAATTACTGGAGCACGTAAAGGTTTCGAAAACCCCGCTGGAGCATAATTCAAAAACAAAAAACAATTAAGCAAAAATCAAAATGGAAAAAATCTATGAAGCAGAAGTGACAACCTTAGCGGGTCGCAACGGTCATGCAAAATCATCAGACGGTTTATTGGATGTCGATATCAGATTTCCTAAAGAGATGGGAGGTGCCGGTGGTGCAACCAATCCTGAACAACTCTTCGCAGCAGCTTGGTCGGCTTGTTTTGGCACGAGTGTAACCGTTGCGGCAGGCATCGAAAAAGTTCAAATTGGAGAAGTTACTGTAACAGCTAAAATTGGTGTTCTCCATGACAACGGAAACTTTGATCTGGGTGCACATTTACTTGTCAAAATAAACGATGTGGATTATGCTACCGCAAAAAAACTGGTAGAAGCATCAACCTCAATTTGTTCGTATTCAAAAGCAACAAAGGGGAATATTAACGCGGTATATGAAGTTGTTGCAAATTAATTAAGTACGAAAATCCCGGTATTGATTTAGCGATTGTGCAAGCAGCAGTCGTTCAAAATTTTAGACCTGGCAAATTGAATATTCACAACAAAAAATAAAACTCAGATAAACTTTAAAGACATGGTAACTACTCTAAATTGGTTTGAAATTCCAGCAACAGATTTCGAAAGAGCAAAAGCTTTTTATGCAAAAGTTTTAAATGCTCAAATTCATGACGACCCTAATCGGCAATATGCCTACTTACCGTCTGATCCGCAAAAAGGCGGATTTGGCGGAGCAATTGGTTTTGGTGAAAACTTTGTGCCTTCAATGACGGGTACAACTATTTACTTAGATGGAGGAAATGACCTTTCAGTTCCATTGGCCAGAGTAGAAAGTGCGGGAGGAAAAGTTATTCTGCCGAAAACTGCTATTGGTGGCAACGGCTTTATTGCACTTTTTATCGACACAGAAGGAAACAAGGTAGGTTTCCATTCAATCGGATAAAAAAGAACACACTTATATCTTTGTAGAAAGCAGATGGAAGTATTATCATTGATATTTCTATCAGCTTTGTGCTATAGTCAACTGCGTTTACGTCAGGCGGCTAATGCGCAAACTAGGAGCTTTGTGCTTCTATTCAAGTTCAGCGCTGGGTGACAGTTCTGTGCACCGCCCCCACCCCAACCTCCTACAAATCAAGCCCGCTACCTGCCCCCAAAACAAAAAAAGCAACTATTTTGCAACCGAATTTTAAATTGCCGGTCTAATAGTGAAATATGAGCAATGAGGGCAATCATTTTTCTGACAAAGCTATTGTAACCAAGATCTTGAATGGAAACATTCAAGACTTTGCTGCTGTAGTAAAAAGTACAGAAAAACTGGTCGCTCAAATTGTACGTAAAATGACGGCCAATGAAGATGATCAAAAAGATCTTGTGCAAGATATATACCTGAAAGCCTACCAAAATTTGGCTTCATTTCAGTTCAAATCTAAACTATCAACTTGGATTGCGAACATCGCTTACAATACAACTGTAAGCTATCTCCAGAAAAAGAAAATCCCAGTCATCGAAATTACAAAGACAACGGAAGACAAATTTATAGTCCCCGAAAATCCGGAGGCAGAAATTATTCAAACCGAAGCAGTTGAAATTCTGAATGCAGAGATAGCCAAACTTCCGCCACTGTATAAAACGTTAATCACACTGTATCATCTGGAAGAGTTGCCCAACAAGGAAATTTCAGAAATCACCAACTTGCCCGAAGGAACGATAAAAAGTTACCTGTACAGAGCAAGACAAATCCTGAAAGACAACATCAATCATCAGTATAAAAATAAGTAGTTATGGAAAGCAGCCATTTAACCGACGAAATTTTGCAGGCATATCTATGTAAAGAGATACAAGATGATACTGTAGCTGCACATCTTACCGTGTGCTCAACATGTCGCGAAAGGCTTGAAGAATATCAGTTTCTGACCGATAACGTAAAAGAAATTAAACCCGAAGCTTTTTCTTTTGACGTTGCTGCTTTAGCAATGAATACAGTTATGCTTTATGAGCAGAAGAAACGTAAAAAGCAGGAATTCGTTTTTTGGGGAATTTTAGTGATTCTGCTAATCGCCATTTCTTCTTTTTCCATTCCTTATCTACCCAAGATACTTGCAATTTTTTCTTCAAAATCTGTTTTAACAGCTCTGCTGGTAACAGGAACAGGTTTAGTTGTATTGCTTTTTTTACTAGCCGACATTGTCCGGAATTACAAAGCAAAAGAAGACCAACTTTTTAAAAATAATTTGCAACCGATACGTTAAACTCCGGTCTAATCAAGTAGCATTCAAAATTAATAAGACATGAAAATAATAATAGCAAGTACTCTGATTCTGCTGGCAACAGTTCCCGCTTTTGCACAAGACCAGCTAACAGCAAACGCTGATCAGCCTTTTGTAATAGAGCCTGTAAGCGAAATACTGCTTCCCATTTTGTTTATGTCATTTTTGGTATTCATGCTCGTTTCTTTGGTGAAGTATTTTTTA
>CALRTD020000488.1:0-3583 GCA_943371015.1 Synechococcus sp. UW140
GCCACCGATGAACCCGCCATCCATGTCCATTGCAATGTAGTGGGATTATATTTCCACATATCAGCATAGCAGTTCAGTAATACCGGACTATCCATGCCGCCAAACAGCCAAAAGTTACCCTGCAGATCTTCCCAGTGTGCATAGGCTTGACGGGAACCGGGGGTAGTGAATACCGTTGGAACTTGCAGCGTTCCGTAGTTGGGTGTAACCTGCGGCGCGATTTGTCCGCTCATCCAGGTCCAGGTGTTGGTGGCTATGTTGTAGCGCCACATCACATCATTCATGTCAAGTGTGGGGAGCTGTAAACCGCCAAACAACCAAAGATCACCGGCAGCATCTGTCCATCCGCAGGCTGTTTCAACAAGTCCGGGCGGGTTGTTAAGTGGCGACGGCACCTGAAGCGTACCATAAATTCCAAGCTGATCGGCTACACCAGAGCCTTTCATCCACGTCCATTCGTTACTGGCTATGTTATAGCGCCAAAGCTCGTCGAGCGCTCCGTAGGTTCCGGAAATATCAAATCCTGCACCGCCATACATCCACAAATCACCTGCTGCATCTACCCACGTTACCATTCCATAGCCGCGACTGCCCGGATAATTTAGCGGCGACGGAACGCCCTGTGTGCCGTAAACACCAACAACCAGAGATGCTGACGGGCCTTTCATCCATGTCCATTGCAATGAAACAGGATCAAACCTCCACAGTACGTTTAGTACGTTGCCTGTTGTGAAATCAACACCACCAAATACCCAGAAATTGCCTTGCAGATCGGTCCATTCTGCGGCCTCATAAATACCGGAAGGCGTATTCAAATTATTGGGAACCCCCATTGTTCCAAAAACAGCCGGTGCATTTACACCTGCGGTACCCTTCATCCAGGTCCATGAACCACCTTGTGCAGCGAGGTCAGCAGCTGCAGTACATACAACGGCAATACATAACAAAAGTTTGTTAATGTACTGGATTGATTTACTGACTAGTGCATTCATATATTCAGAACACAAAAAGCAGGAAACAGTTCAACTTTATGTAATAATTTCTGCTAAATGACATTAACGAATCACCGTAACATGTCCCAGCTTATCAATACCCTGATCGCCGGTGCAAATATTTGAATAGGATAGTTTATAAACATACACATCACCTTTGGCAATTTCGCCTTGGTACATGCCATTCCAGCCGCTCTGATCGCGGGTTTCAAAAATCAGCTCGCCCCAGCGGTTAAAAATGAGGAGATGAAAACTGGTGAAATTTTCACCTATTCCGGTAAACCTGTCGTTAAGGCCATCGCTGTTGGGGGTAAAGCTGTTGGGCACAAATACCAATCCTTCGCCAAGAATGCCGCTGATCCGGGCTGTGTCGGAAAGGATGCAGGGCGGATTATTTACTGTAACCCAGTAATCGCCGGCTTGCTGAACGGTACTGGTTTGTGTTGTTTCGCCGGTACTCCAGAGGTAGGATGCGCCGGGGTTTCCGGCATCCAGTACAAGCGCATTGCTTGTGCCGCAAAGCGAAACCGATTCGTCGAAGTCAACATCCTGCATCATTTGGATGCTGATTGAATCTGTTGCCGGACAGTTTTGCGCAATTACCGTTACAGCATACGTTCCGGCGGCTGCAACTTCAATGCTTTGCGAAACAGCACCCGTGTTCCAGTTGAAGCCGGCTCCTGTGTTTTGGGCATCGAGCAGGAGCGTATCGCCGGGGCAAAGCAGTGTGTCTGCACCCAGGTTCACAAGCGGAATCGGTGTAATTCCCAGATTGACAGATGCGGTGAGCGTACACGGCTGATTGATCACCTGCACACTGTAAAGTCCTGCTGTATTGGCAAGAAGTGTAGCGGTTGTATCGCCGGTATTCCAAATGTATTGTTGTGCACTAACGGCCGGGTCGAGCAATAGTGTTTGTCCGGCACAAATAACAGTATCATTACCCAAAAATGGTTGTGCTGCAAGGGTAATTACTATCGAATCCTGATCGCTGCAGCTGTTTCCCGGGCCTGATGAGGCAGTAATACTGTAAGTTCCGGCGCTTGTGGCGGTAATGGTTTGTGATGTTGCACCGGTGTTCCACTGGTAACTGGCGCCGGGATTTCCGGCATCCAGAAGAATACTCACCGGCGAATTACAAAGTGTGGTATCATTGCCAAGGTGTATAACCGGAGTCGGGTGAACCGTGATTGTGATAAAGGAGGTGTCGGAGCCGGAATAGCAGGTGTTCTGACTTTGCGTAATCAGTGTTACCGTATAGGTTCCGGCTTGCTGAAACGTGTATGCGGCATTGGCTGATACGCTGGTATCGGCAAGGGTTGAGGAATCGCCAAAATCCCAGAAGTAACTGTAACTGCCGTTGAGTGATGGTGAGAATTGAACCGCATAAGGCGCACAGCCTGCCGCAGATTGGGTGAGGTTAATGTTGGAAAGAACAGGAAACGACGGACAGTTTGGATCGGGCTGGTAGCGCCAAACTACATTTTGAGGTACAACACCCCAATACATTTCAGTGCCGGAACACAACCAGAAATCGCCAGAAGCCGACACAAACGAATTGGCACCCATAAGTGAAATCGGTCTGTTGAGTGGCGATGGAACACCTTGTGTACCATAAACTGCCGGAGCAGCAATCGTTAGCGGGCCGCCGACCCATGCAAATAAGAGCGTAGCGGGATCAAAACACCAGAGTGTACTGGTTGTTGCGTGGTTTGTGCTTTGGGTAGAATCAAAAGTTGCGCCGCCCACAGACCAGAAGCGCCCGCACTGATCGCGCCAGTTGATTCTGTTTTCGTAAACCGATTGCGGGGTGCCGTTGCCCGGCACACACTGTGCAGTAAAGGTTACCGGTGCAAAGGTAAATGCATTGCCCGCCATCCATGTCCATTGCAGTGTTGTCGGGTCGTATTTCCACATATCAGAGTGAATTCCGGCCGATGGGTTGGTGGATGCGCCGAAAGTATATCCGCCAAACAACCAGAAGTTGCCCTGCAGGTCTTCCCAGTGTGCATAAGCTCTTCGGGTGCCGGGAGTGTTTGTTGGTGAAGCAACCTGCTGTGTACCGTAGTTAATTGAAACCGGAAATGTACTCTGTCCGCTCATCCACGTCCACTCATTAGTGGCAATGTTGTAGCGCCACATCGCATCGCTGTTGGCTTCGCCGCCGAAGAGCCATAAATTCCCCGAAGCATCAGTCCAGCCGCAGGATGTTTCGCATGTTCCGGGCGGGTTGTTAAGCGGTGAGGGTACTTGCTGCACTCCGTAAACACCAGGCTGACTGGCTATACCGGAGCCCTTCATCCATGTCCATTCGTTAGTAGCAATGTTGTAGCGCCAGAGTTCATCAATGGGGCCATATACACCATTTATATCCGGGCCGCGACCGCCATACAGCCATAAGTCGCCGGCAGCATCTACCCATGTAGTACTTGTATAATCACGATAGCCCGGGTAATTGAGCGGCGAAGGAACGCCCTGTGTGCCATAAATGCCCGGCATAAGCGGTGCCGACGGGCCTTTTACCCAAGTCCATTCGAGCGTGTTCGGGTCAAATTTCCAGAGCGCCGAGTAGGCATTCCATGTATTCAGGT
>CALRTD020000489.1:0-3580 GCA_943371015.1 Synechococcus sp. UW140
TTCAAATACGCCCTTGTAACTAACAACCACTTCACCAGCTCCGTTAAGCACATCAGGAGTACCCTCAGGAATCATGTAAGGTGTGTGGTTAGCAGGATTGATAAACTGCCAACCGATGGCAATAAAGGCCAGCACGATTGCCACTTTAACAAATACAATAATTGCATTAACCACCGCCGAAGCCTGAGTGCCACGGATAAGCAGCATGGTAAGCGCGAGAAGAATAAAAAGAGCAGGAAGGTTAATATAACCACTTACGCCCCCTGCGGATGTTTCGAGAGGGCTATGGCACCATTCGTACGGTATTGCCCCCCCCAGCAAATTGTTTAGGTATTCACTCCATGCAATAGAAACGGTTGCTGCACCAAGTGCATACTCGAGCACAAGTGCCCAGCCAATAATCCAGGCAACAAGTTCACCCATTGTGGCATAAGCATAAGTGTATGCACTTCCGGCAATCGGAATCATGGAGGCAAACTCGGCATAACAAAGACCGGCAAATGCGCAACCAATAGCTGCTACTATAAATGAAAGTGTAACAGCTGATCCGGAGGCTTCACCTGCTGCGGCCGCGGTACGAACGAAAAGACCGGCGCCAATGATAGCTCCAATACCAAGTGCAACAAGGCTTCCGGCACCGAGGGTGCGTTTCAGGCCTTTTTCCGAATCGGCGGCCTGAGCCAGCAGCGAATCAAGGGATTTCCTTCTGAATAGACTCATAAGTTAACTAAGTAGTGCGTTGTTTTGAACAGTTGAATTGCCAAATATAGAAGAACTGGCCGAAAATCCGCGAAAATGTATCTTTACAGTCTATGCTTCTTGCAATTCTTTTCATGCTTGGCTATGCTGCCATTATTCTTGAGCACCCGCTCAGGCTGAATAAATCGGCCTCTGCGCTCATTACCGGCGTAGTTTGCTGGACGGTTCTCATTCTGATGGGCGAGGCGCATCTGATTAATGAAGAACTCCTGCATCAGATGGGGGAGCTCTCCGGAATTTTATTTTTCCTGCTCGGAGCAATGACTATTGTAGAGCTGATTGATGCGCATGATGGTTTTGAGGTAATTACCAGCCGGATCAGGACTACAAGCAAGCGCAGGTTATTTGTAGTAATAGGTAGTACGGCATTTTTTCTTTCGGCAGCTCTTGATAACCTCACCACTGCAATTGTAATGATGTCGCTGCTGCGCAAACTGATTGCCGATGAAGAAGACCGGCGCTACTTTGCCGGACTGGTAATTATTGCTGCCAATGCCGGCGGTGCGTGGTCGCCAATTGGAGATGTAACAACTACCATGCTTTGGGTGGGCGGACAGGTAACCAGCGCCAATATCATGCTTAAACTCATCGTTCCCTCGCTGGTGTGTCTGGCCGTGCCGATGCTGATTATGCTGCTCAGGCTGAAAGGCCAGATTGTTCGTCCCGATTTACCTGCCGAAGCATTGCGCACCGCCCCGTCGACCAACGCCGAACGGCTTACTGTGTTTTTTACCGGTGTGGGCGTTTTGTTGTTTGTGCCGGTATTCAAATCGGTAACCCACCTGCCGCCGTTTATGGGTATTATGTTTGGACTGGGAGTGCTTTGGTTGGTTACCGAAATCATTCACAAGCGCAAAAACGACGAAGAAAAAACTACATTTTCTGTAGCCCGTGCATTGCAGCGTGTGGATACGCCAAGTGTGTTGTTTTTCTTAGGCATACTGCTGGCCATTGGTGCGCTGCAATCGGCAGGTTTACTTGCCGGCTTGGCTCAGGCAATGGATTCGGCCATTGGCAATATTGACTTAATTACTATGTCTATAGGTATTGCCTCTGCTGTGGTTGACAATGTGCCGCTTGTAGCTGCGGCACAGGGGATGTATTCGTTAAGCACATTTCCTACCGATAATTATTTCTGGGAATTTCTGGCTTACTGTGCGGGCACCGGCGGAAGTATTCTCATTATCGGTTCGGCAGCCGGTGTGGCGGTGATGGGACTTGAACGCATTGATTTTTTCTGGTATGTACGCCGCATCTCGCTGCCGGCTTTTGCCGGATATATTGCCGGAGCATTGGTGTACATAGCCTCATCTGCATTAATTGCACATTAAAAACCATACGCATTATGAGCGCAAAAGTGTATATACATGAACTTAGGGCGCTGTACAAAAGCAACAGTAACACTGCTGATGCGCTTTCGATGTGTGCATATATGAAAGACATTGCGCCCTTTTTTGGAATAAAAACTCCGCTCCGCCGAAAGCTTTCAAAAGAATTTATCAGTAAAAACGGATTACCCGAAAATCCGGAAGCAGTTGCTCAACTTCTGTGGAAAGAACCCGAACGCGAACTCCATTATTTTGCCATGGAATTGCTGGGGAAATTGGCCAAAAAAGCTCCCGAAAACAGACTCCGTCTTTATGAAAAAATGATCACCACAAACTCATGGTGGGATACGGTAGATTTTATCAGTCCGCACCTTTGTGGTGTACATTTTAGTCAATACCCTCATTTGCGCGATGCAACCATTGAACAATGGATCAGCAGTAAAAATTTATGGCTGCAGCGAAGTGCCATTTTGTTTCAGCTTGGCTATAAAACCAAAACCGATACTGAGTTACTTTTTGCAACATGCACCCGGCTTGCCGGTGAGCCTGATTTCTTTATCCGCAAAGCCATTGGCTGGGCATTACGGCTATATGCACGCACAGCACCCGAAACAGTAAAGGATTATGTGCTGAGCACACCTTTATCTGCTTTAAGTCGAAAAGAAGCACTGAAACATTTTAATGTGAGTTGAACAAACTCAGGCAAAATCTGTTCATGTAGTTAAGTGATCCACAAAATTGACTAATAAACAACTCAAAATAAATAGCTCTGCCGATGCCGAACTCTCGTGTTTTAGTGGTTGAAGATGAGCCCAAGGTGGCCGATTTTATTACCCGCGGACTGCGCGAAGAACGCTATCAGGTTGATCATGCTGCTGATGGCATGATTGGCAAATCGCTTGCGCTGGCTAATAATTATGATCTGATTATTCTTGATCTGCAACTGCCGCGCCTGAGTGGTTTGGAGCTTTGCAAAATCTTGCGCGAACAAAATACGGGGGTTCCGGTACTCATGCTTACTGCGTTGGGCACAATGGACGATAAACTCGCCGGTTTTGAAGCCGGTGCTGATGATTATCTGCCCAAACCGTTTGAGTTTCGAGAGTTGCTTGCCAGAACTAAAGTGCTTATCAAACGCAACCAATTATCAACCGAAGAAAATCAGCTTTCGATTGGTGAACTGGTGATGGATTTGCGTATGAAAACAGTTTCACGCAGTGGACGAAACATACAGCTGACTGCTCGTGAGTTTGCGCTGCTTGAACTACTGCTCCGTAACCCGGGCCGCGTACTCAGCCGCGCAGAAATTGCAGAAAAGGTTTGGGATATCCGCTTCGATACCGGAACAAATGTGATTGATGTGTACATCAATTTTCTACGCAAAAAAGTAGATAAGGACTTCGACACAAAACTAATTCATACCATCATAGGTATGGGGTATGTAATCAAAGCCGAAGAAGTGGCATGACCATACGTGCAAAGCTAACTTTACG
>CALRTD020000490.1:0-3562 GCA_943371015.1 Synechococcus sp. UW140
CGGAGCGCGACTGAATACGGATCTGGTGCAGGATCGTTATTGCACACCTATAGCCATAAACACAGCACCGCCGGGTGCACAGCCCCGCATCGAGCGGCGAGAATGGTTGTTTTTCCCGATGATTCGCCCCGAAAGCAATCACCCCATTGTGCGCAACCTCGATGCTATCCGCACCTCATTCCTGAGCACGGTAGATACGGTAGAAACGACTTCTCCGATCAAGAAAACGATTCTGCTCACCACCTCAAAAGAATCGCGGGTGCTGAATACCCCAACCCGGATTTCGCTGGCAATGACACGGTTCCAGATCGACAGGCGAATGCTCAATAAACCGAATCTTCCGGTAGCAGTTCTGCTTGAAGGCAAATTTGATTCGTACTTCAAAAGCAAATTTTTGCCCGAAGAATTCAAGAACAGCCCGATTATCGGCTTTAAAGACGAAAGCAAAGAAACCCGCATGATCATTATTGGCGATGGTGAAATTGCGGCCAACGATGTGCGTCAGGGGCAAGCATTACCGCTCGGTTTCGACCGCAACATGCCGCAAAACAGTACGCTTTATGCCAACAAGGAGTTTCTGCTCAACTGCATGAACTACCTGCTTGATGGCAAGGAGCTGCTTTCGCTGCGTTCACGCGAGGTAAAACTCCGTTTGCTCGACCGCGACAGCATACGCGCACATCGCGAAAAATGGCAGTACATTAACGTAGCCGTTCCGGTGCTTGTGGTGATTGCATTTGGTGTTGTGCGAATGTTTTTGCGCCGCCGCCGCTATGCCGGACAAAAACCGGCAGCCGAACCGAAAACATCGTAATCTCTGCCGCCTGAGAAGCAGCATACACCATTAGCAAGTTTAATTGCCGGTTTGCGTGTCTAGTTTGCATATTTGAGCCGCCATCCCTGCCGACAAGAAAATCTGAATATGAAAAAAATTGTATTTCCGTTGCTCGCTGTTGCTGCACTTGCAGGTATTGTAATCTGGCTGGTCACACGCGATAATAAAGGATCGACGCTTGATAAAGAGTTGCGTGATTTTGCAGTAGCCGATACTGCTGCTGTAACTAAAATCTTTTTTGCTACCAAGCAGCCCAAAACCCTTACCCTTACCCGCGAAAAAACAGGATGGATGGTAAACGGGAAATACCCGGTAAGGTATGATGCGATGCGCATTCTGCTCCACACGATCCATGATCTGGCTGTGAAAGAACCGGTGAGCCGTCTGGCCAAAGAAAGCATTATCAAACAACTCGCCACCAGCGGTATTAAAGTCGAAATTTATCAGGGCGATAAATTGGTGAAAGTGTATTTCGTAGGCAGCGAAACACCTGATATGCTGGGAACTTACATGCTGCTGCGCGATGTTGAAACCGATCAGAACTCCTCAGAGCCGTTTATTATGGAACTCCAGGGCTTTAACGGCTATCTGACTCCGCGCTTTTCTGTGGAGGCCGACGACTGGCGCGAACGTTCGGTGTTCAAGTACTTTGCGCCCAATATCCGCTCTATAAAAGTAGAACACACCAGTGCTCCCGGACAATCGCTGGAAGTGCGCCAGACTGCGCCCAGCAAAGGATTTGGCTTGTTTACACTTGCCGGTCAGCCGCTTCCGTTTGATACGGCTCAGGTGAAGCAGTACATTTCGTATTTCAATTACATCGGGCACGAAGGTTTAGCGAGTAATCTCAAACCCGCGCAGCGCGATTCAATCCTGCGCAGCAAGCCCGAACATATTATTACCGTAACCGATGCGCAGGGCAAAGTAAACCGCGTGGCCATGTACCTCAAGAAAAACGACGGTATGGCACCCAATGACTCCACAGCGGCTATGCCTGTACCGTATGATCCTGACCGGATGTATGCGTACAGCAGCATCGACAAGGAAATGGTGCAGGTGCAATACTTTGTTTTCGGGAAATTACTGCAAACACCGGCTTATTTCGTAAAACCGAAGAATTAAGCGGTATAAAGCTCAACCGGTTGAAAATTAAAGCCGCCGGAATTTCGCTTTTTCATCTTATCATTTCATTATCAGGCTATTATCATTATTAACAGCCTGTTCAAAAGTCGTTTAATAAATTGACGGCCAGTAGCCGGCGTTCGGTTTTGAAAGGGCTAATTTTGCAAGATAAATAGCACCAAAAACGACTATGAAATTTATTGTTTCCAGTTCAACCCTGCTCCGTCAGCTTCAGATGCTGAATGGTGTGCTTAACTCAAGCAACACCCTTCCGATTCTTGATAATTTTCTGTTTGAAATTGACAAAGGCCAGCTCACCGTTTCTGCTTCCGATCTGGAAACAACGATGACCACACAGCTCAATGTTGAGTCAAAAGACAGCGGCAACGTAGCTGTTCCGGCCAAACTGCTCATTGATACCCTCAAAACTTTCCCCGAGCAGCCACTTACATTTTCTATCGACAAGAAGCGTTTTGCCATTGAAATTGCTTCTGATCACGGTAAATACAAAATCACCGGCCAGAACGGCGATGAGTTCCCGAAAGCTCCCTCGCTCGAAAACGGCAGCAATATCGAAATGGATGCTTCGGTGCTTTCTCGCGCAGTAGCCAAAACCATTTTCGCAGCCGGTAACGATGAACTTCGTCCGGTAATGTCTGGTGTATTCGTTCAGTTTACTGAGGAGAATGCCACATTTGTAGCTACCGACGCACATAAGCTTGTTCGCTACCGCCGCACCGATATTAAATCGAGCGGAGCAGCCTCATTCATTCTTCCGCGCAAACCGCTGAACCTGCTCAAAAACATTCTGGGCAGCGTAGAAGGTCTGGTGCGTATCGAATACAATCCTACAAACGCCCGCTTCTCATGGGGCATTGCAGCCGACGGCACTGTGGGCACAACGCTGGTTTGTCGTCTGATTGATGGCAAATACCCGAACTACGAAGCGGTAATTCCGAAGCAGAACCCGAACAAACTCAGCATCGACACCAGTTCGCTGCTTGGTTCAATTCGCCGCGTTTCTATCTTCGCCAACAAAACCACACATCAGGTGCGCCTGAAAATTGCAGGAAGCGAACTCAATATTTCTGCAGAGGATCTCGATTTCTCTAACGAAGCTGTTGAACGCCTCACCTGCTCCTACACCGGCGATGATATGGAAATCGGCTTCAACTCCAAGTTCCTGCTCGACATGCTTACCAATGTTGACAGCGACGAGGTAGTCATTGAAATGTCGGCTCCGAACCGTGCAGGTATTCTTTTACCGGGCAGCAAAGCTACCGATGCAGAAGATACGCTGATGCTGGTAATGCCGGTAATGTTGAATAACTAGAATTTAGCTTGTAAGTAATTGAGATCGGGAGCTGTGTTTTTGTAGCACGGCTCCCGATTTTTTTGTGCTTACTCGCTTTTGTAAAATATCTTCCAAAACATAAACTCACCCCAACCATGAACAACGCACCCGGCCATAACGAAGATCATACATCAGATAACGACGAAAACAACATCCCGAAGTTCGATGAGAACGAAACTACAGGCGAAGATGAAACACACGGTGAACTTATCACTGTTGCTCGTTTCTCGTATCTCTACGAAGCCGAGTTG
>CALRTD020000491.1:0-3551 GCA_943371015.1 Synechococcus sp. UW140
AGAATATAGACCTTGCCAAGTAAATTTGAAAAATGGCAACAAGATTGATAACGTATATATCCAAGAGGAACAGAGTTATTTAAAGACTTGGGGGGTGACACCAGACTCTGACCCTGAAAAAAGATATGTATTAATTGAAGACGTTATAGAAATAACCGAAAGTCCTAATCGATTACGACCAGAATTAGCAAATAAAATTTATGAAGCTGGTGAATCAGGAATGGGATACTTCCTTTATAAATTAATTCTGGATAACGGACAAACAATTGACGTATGTGTTGGAAATGCTGTTGACTTTGTTTCATTACCTAATGGACTCTCAACGAAAAATATTAAGGATGTTTTACCCCATAAGGCTTCAAGAAAAAATTATGTAGCCGGTCCTGAATACTATTGGTGTTTATACAAAGAGGAGATATCAAAAAATATATGAACAATAATGACTAGTTAGAAGTGAGTAATCGGAATCGACGTAAAAATAAAATACGAGATAATAAGCAGAAGGCTCGGCGAAATGCTCCGCCCGTTCAAGGCTGGTTGGGGAAAACTCTTGACGTTATTTTTTTTGAGTTTTATGTTGTTGGAAATGCTTTACGCGGAAGAGGTAGTGCTTGTTTACAAACTTCACAACTCATATTTCTGATCGGACTGTTTTACTTTATGCTACTGCTGAATAAGGAGTCCGGGCACTTAAATCTTGGAGTAAAAATATTAATTGGTGTTCAACTTCTTTTGCAACTTATCTGGTGGCTGCGTT
The DNA here is from genome assembly GCA_943371015.1 of Synechococcus sp. UW140. Classification (GTDB taxonomy): domain Bacteria; phylum Bacteroidota; class Bacteroidia; order Palsa-965; family Palsa-965. Next base: position 758 of record CALRTD020000491.1, read on the forward strand.
ATGGGAATATACAGCAGATAGAATTATTGAAAATAAGACGCAAGGACAGACATCCTGTTATGTTTCTTTTGATCTGGACACCTATCTTTGGTTATCCGCTTTGGAGACTCTATGAGTGGTACTGATTGGTAATTGAAATAAAAACGCCCGCCCCAAAAAACCGGCGGGCGTTTTTATTAACTCTACTTTTTCTTAGGCGGGTTTGCAGGGGCATGTTCTTTTTGTCGCTGCTGGTTAGCCTGATCTTTTCCTTTTGCAGGATTGTTGGGGTTTTTCACATCAGCACGCTGATCGTTGGGTTTGGGTGTTTTGTTTGACATTGTAAATAGTTTGAGTTTCAATAAACAGTATCTAATTTTGCACCAAACAATTTAATGGCATAGATTTTAACGTTTATTTTCTACTACATATTTTCAAATAATTAAATACTGAAAATATGTCATTATATTGATTTTATGATGTTTAAACCACAAACAGAATGCCAGTAGATTATTAAACTACTGCTTAAAAGCAAGAACGGTTGTCGATTTGTTAATCGGCAACCGTTCTTGATTTATTCGTTTATTAAATCTCTTTTAATCTCTGCGGCGAAGTCACAGACTTCGCTCCATGTTCCGAAAAGTTACGGCCGTCTTCGACAGCCTAAACGTTTCGGAGCATTTTGAATTTCACAGCCTAAACTTTTCGGAGCTTTCAAGCTATGATTAACCAATCATTTCAACTGAGCGGCGGATGAAGCGGGTGAGTTCTTCGCCTTTGAGCAAGCCTTGTGCAAGCAGCGCGAGATCGGCTGATTGTTTGAGGAGTTGCTGTTGCTTTTCGGTATCTGCTTCCTGCGCAATCTTATAGATAAGCGGGTGATTGGCGTTTACCACAAGATTGTGCATATCGGGAAGTGAGCCGTAGAAACCCGCACTGCCGCCCGAAAGTGCGCTCATGTCTTTCATGCGGCGCATAAACTCAGGACGAGTGATGAGCATCGGAGCTTCGGTTTCGCTGAGCGATTCGAATGTGACGGTGAATTTTTCTTTCGGCACAACACCTTCAACTACAGGCTTGAGTTTGTCTTTTTCTTCATCGCTGAGTTTCGACGGAATAGTTTCGTCTTTACTGATGAGCTTATCAACCGTATTCGAATCAACGCGAACAAACATGGTGTTTTCGAGTTTCGATTCGAGGAAGTTGATGTAGTGCGGATCAATGGGGCTGTCGAACACCAGCACATCGTAGCCACGCTCGCGGGCACTGCTGATGTAACTGTGCTGTGCTTCGGTGTCGCTGGTGTAAAGGATCACCAGTTTCTTGTCTTTATCGGTTTGCAGCGTTTCGATATGCTGGCGATACTCTTCGTTGGTGAAGTATTTGCCTTCGGTATTGCGGAACAGTGCAAACTTGTTTGCACGCTCATAAAACTTATCGTCGCTGAGCATTCCGTACTGAACGAAGATGCGTACATCGTCCCATTTCTTTTCAAAATCTTCGCGGTCTTTTTTGAAGATTTCGTCGAGTTTATCCGCTACTTTTTTAGTGATGTGGCTGCTGATTTTTTTCACATTCGAATCGCTCTGCAGGTAAGAACGTGAAACGTTGAGCGGAATATCCGGCGAATCAATTACACCGCGAAGCAGGGTAAGGAATTCAGGTACAATTTCTTCAACCGAATCCGTTACAAAAACCTGATTGCAGTAGAGCTGAATTTTGTCGCGCTGTGCATCAATTGTTTTCTGAATACGCGGGAAATACAGAACGCCTGTAAGGTTGAACGGATAATCGACATTGAGGTGAATCCAGAAAAGCGGATCCTCAAAATTCATCGGATAGAGTTCGCGGTAAAAAGCTTTGTAGTCGTCGTCGGTAAGATCTGCCGGCTTTTTTGTCCAGGCCGGAGCCGGATTATTGATAACGACCGGCACAGTAGTTTTTACTTCGTTGCCGTCGTCGTCTTTGCTGGTTTCTTCGCGCTCACCGAAACGAATTTCAACCGGAAGGAATTTGCAGTATTTGGTGAGAATGCCTCGCAGACGGTGATCTTCGAGAAACTCGAGCGAATCTTCGGCAACGTGCAGGATGATATCGGTACCGCGGTCGCTGCGCTCGGCGGGTTCAATAGTATATTCGGGGCTTCCGTCGCAAATCCAGCGAACAGCTTCGGAACCATCGCGGAAGCTGCGGGTGACAATTTCTACTTTAGCCGCAACCATAAACGCAGAATAGAATCCAAGGCCAAAATGCCCGATGATTCCGTTTACCGCGTCTGATTTGTCTTTGTACTTATTGACAAATTCTTCGGCACCTGAGAAGGCAACTTGAGCAATGTATTTTTCAACTTCTTCGGCCGTCATTCCGATGCCGCGATCAGAAATAGTAATTGTTTTGGCAGCACTGTCGGCTTTAACACTTACATAAAGTTCGCCCTGATCGCCGCTAAATTCGCCCATTGAGGCAAGTGCCTGAAGCTTGCGGGTAGCATCTACAGCATTGGAAACAAGCTCACGCAGAAAGATTTCGTGATCAGAATAGAGGAACTTCTTGATAATTGGGAAAATGTTCTCGGTTTGAACATTGATTTTTCCTGTGCTCATGACTATAGATTGATTTTGTAGTATTTACTAAACTCTCGTAGCGTTGTCCAAAACTGTGCCGAGCACGCAAACCTGACATTTTGACACGCTTACGGGAACAATCGAATTACTGTATATCTATATCAATGATAATCAAACAACTAATACTATTATTTATTACAACTGACAGTGATTAAAATCCCCCTTTTTCGGGGTAAGCGAGCTGTATTTAC
>CALRTD020000492.1:0-3551 GCA_943371015.1 Synechococcus sp. UW140
TCAGGTTGTCGGCATAAAATTTAAGTTTAGCGAGATCATAGTTACCGGCCACGTTGAGCGCCATAATCGGGAAATCAGAAAAGTTGATTTCGATGGCAGTTGGTCCGGAAGTGAGCGACTGCGGAAGATCACGCTGAGCGCGGTCAATAGCGTCTTTTACGCGCTGCTTGGCTACCTCAGGTTTGATATCAGTTGCAAACTCAACAATGACGTTAGAAAAATCCTGAACAGAATTGCTCGTGATTTTTTTCACACCTGTGATCGCCTTCATTTGCTTTTCGAGCGGCTTGGTCACCAGGTTCTCCATGTCTGTGGGCGATGAACCCGCATACACTGTTGTTACATAAATCGTCGGTACTACGATATCAGGGAATTGCTCTTTGGGCAGTTTCTGATAGTAGAAAATACCGGCCAAACCAAGAAACAGGGTCAGAATAAAAATGGTTGTTTTATTCGAGATTGACCAACTGGTTGGCTTGAACTCTTTGATTTTATCAAGCATAGTAGAGTGTCTTTAAGTACAGCGTAGCTGCTTTGCTTATTTGCCTGAAATTTCGTCGCCGTTGTTGAGTTCAGCGTAACCTTCGGTTACAATCTGATCGCCTGCTTTGAGTCCTTCTTCTACCTGCACCTTGCCGTTGTAGGTCATGGTGTAAGCAATTTCGCGGCGTTCAGCAAAGAGTTTTCCGTTTCTGTTAACAGCAACATAAACAAAGCTTTTGCCGTCGGCACCTTTCTGGATGCAGGCAAGCGGAACTACAATCTGATCATCTTTGCGGTAATCTTCAATTTTCATTACAGCAACCATGTTCGGCACTACATCTTTATCGTTGCCGATAGCGACTTCAACATTGAAGGTTCGGTTGAGGCGGTTAATGGATCGGCCGGAGTATGTTACTTTAGCATCAATGGTTTTGCCTGCATCCGGAAGTTCGATGGTAACCGGGTTTCCGGTTTTTACTTTGGCAACATAACCTTCGGCTACTTCACCTTTAACACGGAGTTTGCTGCTGTTTACAATAAGAATGGTAGAGAAACCGGGGTTAGCCATTTCACCAACTTTTAACCCTACGTTATCCACGATACCGCCCATCGGAGCTTTGATGCGGGCCATATCAATTTGTGCTTCAAGTGCTGAGACTTGTTTCTCAACAGCTTCGTAGCCTGCTTTGGCTTGCAGGAACTGTACTTCTGTACCAATTTTCTGATCCCAGGGATTTCTTTGGCGATCATAAATTTGTTTGGTGAGTTCGCGCTGTACTTTGAGTGCGCCGAGTTGCTGAATCATCGCATCAGCATCAAGTTCGGCCAGCAGTTGTCCTGCACTTACAGCATCGCCGGGCTGAACGAGAACGCGTTTAATCATGCCGGGCATTTGCGGGCCAACGGTTACACTTTCTTCAGCATCAACACGTCCCTGAATATCAATAGAGTGAACAAATGTGGTTGGTGCAAGTGTGAGCAATTGCACGGGTTTCCCGGCTTTCGCTGAGTTAGGATCCAGCTTGAGCAGTTGTGCCTGAAGATCTGCGATTTCGCCCTGAAGTTTGCTGAGTTCGCTTTTCTTGGCGTTGATTTGGTCTTTCAGTTCCTGAGTCTTGTTGCCAGATGCACCGCCACCGCAGGCAGCCAGCAGAAGAGCAGTACTGAAAATAACTATGTAGTGTTTCATAAGAACGTTTTGTTGCTGTATTGTGTCTTAGTTTTATTTGTTAAGCGTGCCCATTGCTTTGTCGTAATCAACTTTAGCCGTAACCGCAGTGTAGAGCGCATCGTAGTATTCGGCCTGTGCATCGGTAAGCGATGTTTGTGCTACCATTACTTCAAGGTTTGAACCTACGCCCTGCTCGTACTTTTTGCGAGCTGCATCATATACACTTTGTGCAAGTTCCATATTGGCTTTGCGTACTTCAAGTGTAGCTGTGCTGTTTTCGAGATTTACCCGGGCTGATGCAACTTGCAGATCAATGGTTTGCTGAATGAAACGCATATCGTTTTGCGCTTTCATAATGTTCACACGTGCCTGCTGCACACGGTTGTAGCGCTGCAAACCATCGAAAATAGGAACGTTCACCTGCAAACCGATAACGCCCACCGGGAACCAGCGCTGACTGGTGTTATCCAAAAAATCGAATTTGTTGCGCTGTGCCTGTGCCTGAAGACTGGCAAACAACGCAACTGAAGGCAGATAACCTACACGCTCAGCACGCATAGAAAGAATGCTGCCGCGGAGTTGAAGATCAAGCAACTGATACTCTACGCGGTCGGTGTATTTCAGCATGTTTACCTGCGGAGGTGTGAAGCTGATTTTCGAAATATCATCGGTGAGGGTGAGAGTAGCTGTTTGATCCATACCCATCTGATACTTGAGCAGTACCATGCCAAGATCAAGCAGGCGTTGAACGTTTTGCACTTCAACAGCCAGCGAGTTGTAGCTAACGGTTGAGCGGTCAACATCAATTTTCTCTACAAAGCCATTTTGGTAAAGAGCTTTGGTATCGTCCATCAGCTTCTTAAGCAGTGCCAGATTGGCTTCGAGGCGGGTCTTGCGCTCTTTGTTCACCAGCACGGTGTAATAGGCTTTTGTAACTTCCGCAGCAGCTTCAATTCGTGTGCGCTCGGTATTTTTCTTGGCGAGTTCCTGATACACTTTAGCACCTTTCACACCCAAAAAATAACTGCCGTTGAACAAGAGCTGTGAAGCTGAGAACGAAGTTGTAGCGTTATATTTTGTACCAAACTGCACCGGAATAAATGTTCCCGGAGGTCCTCCAAACACTTCGGCAGGAATAAGTGAGGTTGGAATTTCCACAAAGTCCTGAATTTGGAAGCTGCCGCTGATCTGCGGCAAACCGATGCCCAATACTTCATTTACTTTGTAGTGAGCGGCTTGCTCATCAAGCTGAGCATTACGCACATTGTTCTGGTTGGCCAGCGCATAATCTACCGCCTGCGGCAGCGAGAAGCTGTAAGACTGCGGCGCTTGCTGCGACTGCGCTTTCAGCACTCCTGCCGAAACCAGCAGCAGGAGAATGCCGGTAAGCCACTTAGGTTTTGTTTTCATATTTGCGAACTGATTATTGAAGCGTTTGGTAATGTGTAGTCTGTTATGTTGTGTGGTTTATTTTATTCCTCTTCAATTATTTGCCTGTGTTTGTTAATGAGTTTGTGGCCTTTGAGTGTGCATACACCATACAGAAAGTGCTCTGCCAGCGAAAGTTGCACGTCGATAATGCGAAACTTATCAAACGGAAAAACATCAGGGTTAAAGCCAAAATCAATTTCTTCGACTCTTAACCGTGCCATTACATCCACATTAATGTCTTTTCGCACATAGCCCTCTTCAATGCCGCGCAGCAGAGTTTTACGAACCTGACCGATAATGAAATCGGCTTTGAATTGCTGAAAAAGCAGCCACGATTGCGGGTGATACTTTTTCATATCATAAAACATGTTCGGATTGACCTTGCCCAGCATCTGGTGCATTTGCTTCATGTGCGAGAAAACTTCTTCTACAACATTTTTAGAGTTGTTGGCAATACGGGTAAAAT
>CALRTD020000493.1:0-3539 GCA_943371015.1 Synechococcus sp. UW140
ATTCAGATAAACAGAAACCAATCCCGTATCACTCAGCAAATCACGATATTGAAGTAAAGAAATCAAAACCGTATCACTCAGCCAGGGCGAATACCGGTTTAATTCGGCTCTGATGGCTGATGCTGATCCGCTTTGAATTAATGCTAAAAGCGCAGGTGTATTTCCGCCATCTGTTTGCGTAGAAAGAAGTTGACGAAGCGTAGAAATATTGTCTTCTTCATCCCGACCATAAGTAATGTAAAAGACTACTGCCTCTAATGAACTGTTTAGTGAATTAATACATGGATTTTCTTGGTTTGCTGAAGGGCAGGTAAATAAATTGATATTGGTACAATTAATAGCAGGTTGCTGAGTAATAATATCACTATATAAAAATGGTGAAGAATTAACCCCCATAAGAAAATTAAATTTATTTGAAGTTGAATTACAATTTGAGTTAAACGAATTTCCAGCTTGAGTAGATGAATTAAAGCAGTCACCTTGATTTTTTAAATAGCTATTAACGGCTGGATATTGAGGAAATAGTGTAGCACTTCTTCCTATAAGGGTCATGTCATTAAAATAAAAATCATTTGTATTATTACACATGATATTTACTCCTGCATTTGGAACTAATGGATCGCCATTATTCGCCTCAAATTGAATGCCCATACTTGCATGGTGCAAATTGTTTCTATACACAACACCCGTTCCATACTGATTCTGATTATTAGGATCAGTTTGTACCGTATTATTAATTACCATATCATAAGAACAATCATCGCAAGTAACCTGCGCCTGATGAAGTGAGGAATTGTCACCTACATTAATTGAATTGTCCCAAACATCATAACCAAAACAACTCAACAAGTATATGCCAACAGGTTTGTTATATCCCTTAATTAAAGGTACGGTATAAAGTAAAGGATCTGCCTCAGATTCAGGAACATCAATAGTATTATTGACAATGCGGGCCTGGGGCAAACCTTCTAATAAAATACTGTGAATATTGCCTGAAAATTGTTGCCCGCTGATAAGCGTAACTCCTGCCGGGAAACCGGAACTTTTCATCCAGATTGCATCTGAAAGGTTTGTGAATGTATTTGGTGAGGAAGTTGAAAACTTTGCAGTACCATCAATCGAAAAAATACCTGTTCCTCTGGCATGAGGATGATAAACACTGGAATTGACAGTACGAAATTGGCATCCTGTAAATGAAACGCCTCTTACTTCATTAAGTGTTACATGAGCCACATTAGCATATTGCACCCCATTTGCACCAACAAGAAAACCATGTTCTACAGGTAAGTTTGTTGTTTCAAAAATACAATTGTTAAACAAACTTAAATTGTCAACAGTAATACCAGATGAGAGTATGAAATTTCTGTAGGCTTGAAATTGCACGTCACGTCCATTATTGCGAAATGTAGAATTGTATGCCCTTACAATACCTCCTTCGTAACCAAATTGGTATGGTTTTGCAACTGTTATGGCTTCATCTGCATTTTCTATAATAGTGTAATTAAGCTCAAGATAACCCTGGGAAGAGTTAGAATTAATAAACTGCCTTTGTGTTCTGTCACCATATACTTCTACCCCCTTCCACATTTCTTCACAAGCACTTGTAAGCACAACGGGATTGGCCTGAGTTCCATTAATAATTAATTTGCCCCCACGTTCAACAACGATTTTTCCACCTTGTCCAAATTCCAGTCGAATACCCGCATCAATAGTTATTGTTTGACCTGTACCTACATAAATAGGTGCCCCAATTCTGGCAATACCGCCAGAAGAAGTTGGGAAAACCTGATTAAGGTTACTAACTGTCCAATCATTAATATTTGAAATTGACTCACCAGTATAATCGTAAAATGATTTTAAGTTACAGGCCGATTTACACTCGGGATTTGATGAGGCATAAGTGGTTGTTATTACTTGGCCTCCGTTAGCTTCAATTTGAAAGTTCCCGTAAGTTACACTTGGATCATAGACTAAAACCGAACTAACATCTTCAAGAACTATTACAGCATCCCAAATAGTCACACACTTTTCAATAGAAAGTGTGCATCCCGCACTTACATAATAGTATGATAATCTTTCATCAATTGAAGTGTTGGGATCATCGGTAAGCGTATATTGGGAAGAAACAACAGCATCTAATGGATTATCATAAAGTAGAGTTGGCGTTCCGGAGATAAACTGATTATATTCTGTTTGATATGGATATCTGCCATTTACATTTCTGAATGTATAGCCTTCTGGAAATGTTAATGTGGTGTTGTTGATGATTGTTACTTCTGATGGATTATATATTGTTTGTTCAGTTGAATTAATAGTAGATAAATCAATGGGTTGATCTATAAAATAATTATGTTTTATTCCAGTTTGACCTTGTGTAATTTCATAAATACCATCACTGTTGTTATCATCATATCCAGCCAATAAATTACCATTAGTGTTTAGTAAAGGCGCTTCAATTAATGCATAAGGTGGAATTTGAATTCTTTGATAACCTGAACTAAAAAAAATGTCTGAAGGAGAAAGTGCGATATCTGTTGAATTACAAAAAATATAACCTGTTTCGTCATTGAAGGGGAAATAATTTAATGTTGATTGATTTGTTGGAGTATATGAAGCATTTCCATTTTGACCGTATGTGTGTAGATTAGGATCGTGCAGCAATTTTGGAGCGAAATTCACATCATAAAATGAAGTAGTAGCAAGCCCCATATAATTAATATCCGAAAATGGATAATAACGCATTCTCCCACGAGTATTATCATAAACAAAAGAAATAGAATCAATAGGTAGATTTATATGGTTATCACAATGAGTATAATAAGTTATTTTTAACACTGAATGAGGAAGTACTAAAGGTCTAGCTGATACATTCCAAGGTAAATTGTAGTTTAAATACGCTGTTGTAATAAGAGTATAGGGTTCGCAAAAATTTCCAACAATATTGCTTGATACGCTTTTTTGTAAACCATCCCAAGTATTCAGATTCTGGGGCAAAAATAAATTTCGTTGCGGATTAGTAGGTAGATTAGATGGATCATCACCACATTGACTCGAAACCCAATTTGGGCAAGGAGAAAATGGGAAAGACACCACCTCAATTTTACAGGAATAGACGTATGCTGGAGAATAAAAGCTAAACCATCTTTCAGATGTAATTACATATTCACCATCATATTGAAAGGGAACGCTAAAATTAACTGGGCCTTGCGCATTCTGATAATTAGCATATGGGTCAAATAAAGCTTGACCGTTTAGTGTTGTAGAGATTACAAGTACAATAAATAGAAATAATGATTTTGAAGTTACCATTGGTAATAGTATTTGTGTTAGACACTACAAATTAGAGTTTTTTTTGTTAATTACATATTACTTTGTAACCTACCGCATCAAATACATCTTACCCCACCCCTGCGTAAAATACTGGTCAGCCCCCGTTTGCCGCAACTCCACACTGTTTCCATCTAACCGGGTAATTACACGATACAAATAAACTCCGTTCGCCAGCAAATCACCAAACTCATCGCGGCCATCCCACGCAT
>CALRTD020000494.1:0-3532 GCA_943371015.1 Synechococcus sp. UW140
TGCGCTGGTTCAATACCAGCTGGCCTGATGTGGTGTACATGCGGAATTGTTGCGGTTCGTTTGTTGGCGGTTCGAGGGTGAGTGATGTGGATGCGGGATTGGGGTAGAAATTCAGCTGTGCCTGCTCCGATGCTTCTTCCTGACCAGTAATCACTAGAGCATTCCCCTGACAGACACCATACTGTGGTGCAAAACTTCGGGGCTGCATAAATGTGGAATCAAAGTAACACTGGTTACATTGTTGCTGATACCGAACAGAATCATCAGACGATACACAAAGAGGAATCCAAGTTGACCAACCGTCGTGTACCTGATTTGTAAAGCCCTGCATTGAACCAAATGATTCTATCCATAGCAAAGGTTCTCTGTATAGAAAACCAGTTTCATAACTAGCAAAAACCATTTTAAGCGAAGTAACTCCAGATTGAAAAACGCCAATACTGTCGATAACTACATACTGTGGATTGGAATTCTGAAATCTGTTACTGATATAAATATCAAACAACGTATCTCCCGGCTGAACATTAAAATTAATGATCAGTTGTTCAACAGAATCCTGCGCAGGAATGAACCACGTTTTTCCGGTATTCTCTGATCGATAACAGCCAAAGTAATCTGTTTGTAACTGAGTTGATTTAATAATTTTATGATACGTAGTAGTTGAAATTGTTGTGTCAGGATCAACAACCGGAACGTTCAGATAATAATAACTCCAGTATGCCGGATTGAGGCTGCCAGTGTTGTACTCCACAAACTGCCAGAGTGAACCTGCACCAGGTAGCGGGCGATAATTCTGGCTCCAACCCTCGCTTGTAAAAACAAGAAGCAAAAAAATAGATACAAATCCGTATTTCATAAATTCAAGTTAAGAAAAAACTCAGAAACCTTTTGTCATTTCCCGCACCGAAACCGGAACTTTAAGCTCCTTCACGCCCACAACACTATCCACATAATACCGGTAATACAACTCCCCGATATGCGGAAATTCCTCATAAATATGATCTGGAGCAGCACCCATTTTTTGCTGTGCTGCCGCCGGCGATAACTGCCACTCACTGCTCAACCGCATCAACGACGGTTCCATGAAACTGATGTACAACAGTTCCATAAACGTATGATCCTGTGTTTTTGAATAATCAAGATCATCGTTTAGCGTTGAGCGGTACTTATCGAGATTCCGCTGAAACGCATTGCGCCACGCCGTAAACGCATCGTTGCTCAGCATTCCGTTTACAGCAGTATTGGGCACAAACAACGATGCAATATGAATTTCGTGGCACCAAAGGCATTTTGCAGGCTTCCCGGCTTCGCCAAGTTGTTTGGGTGAGCCTTCTATTAAATTGCCTTTTGCATCATACACCGAAAAACGAAGCTGCCCGTTGGGCATAATATCAAAGGCTTCGAAAACAGTAGCGCTGAATGTTCCCTTCTCCAAATCACCTTCGCTTTCAACAGCCAGAAAAGCAAAGTTGAGCACATCGGTTGTATCACCGCGAAACTCAACCAAACGATGATGTTTGGCAACTGCCGATTGTGTGACACCAAATTGCAACGGCTTTTCGAGCTGATGCTTTTTGATAAACGCATTCAAGGTTTTTTCAACTCCGGTAATGGCATAGTAGTTTTCAGAAACACCAATCAGCAAGACGACAAACCTTGATAAATCAATGCTTCCGGACTTCCGGTATTCTTCGCTTGTTTTTATTTTCGTGAGAATGGAATCAAGTGCAGTTAATGCCGGTTCCGAAAAACCAAGCTGCGAAAGATCAAGTGTAAACCCAAGCGAATCATTTACCGGAACGGCTTTATCGAAACTTCCGGCAGGCAAATTTGCACCGAGAAATGAAAATGACCAGCGCAATCCTTCGCGCACAATTTTCCAGTTTTCGGTTGGATAGGCTTTGTGCCAGCGCAGCGCAATTTTATGATCGGGAAGTACTTTTTCTGGCGCAGCGGTAGTGCAGGTAATTCCGGCGGCAAATCCGTTTATCAGTAAAAAAACAATCAGGTAATTTTTCATTTCAACTGATTAAACGGAAATTGTTTTCGCGGCATGGAATAAATGTGATATAATCCAACACCGCGACCGGCATCACAGAGAAAGATAACTGAATTGTTCCGGCAAATTATGTTTTTGTAAAGTAAATTTCCGGAGCCAATGTATTCCGGTTGTTTGCGCAGCGGCACTTCACAGGGTTCTCCTTTTTCAAGAGCAAGTGTTATTTGTTCTTTGCCTTTCATGCTGTAGGCTGTGGCAAAAAGCGTATCGTTTGCAATTGTATAATCGGTGATGTAATGCTGCGAAATTGTTTTGCTGAAATACGTTAACTGAAGCTGATTTTTTGCCAATACAATTTTCGTAATCTGAATACTTGCAAACAGCAGCAACAGCAAAGCAGCAACAGCATTCATGCGCACAACTCTTTCGCGCGGTGTGAGCACAAGAGCAAAAAGCAGCAACAGCGCATACAGCTTGAAATGCTGCAGCCCAACCGGAGCATCTTGTAAAATACGGGACGGAACAGCGCAAATAATCAGCAGCAAAAGCAACTGAAGCACCGGTGCTGAACCTTTTCGGTGCAGCATAAAAAACGGAGGCAACACCAGCAGCGAGTAGGTTGACGAATAACCCGAACCGAGAAACAGCAGCAGCAGCAACAACACAAACGGCTCTGTTTCGCCCGTCTTTTTGAAACCGCTGCGGAATACTGCCACCGCCAGCAACGGAAGCAACAACAAGAGATTCAGCACTGCAATCAGCTGCGGCGAAAAACTGTACAGCGGGTTCGGATTCAGCACTGCATCATACTGCCCGAGATGCCGCAGCAAAACGACAAAGCCGTGGTAGCTGGCCGAATACGGATCATTGATATAACCATCGGCAATGCGCGGCAAGAGATGCAGAAAGTACAATTCAAAAACTTCGTGTCCGACTAAAAGTAGTGCTGCACCCGAAAGTAAAAGGTAAGCTGCCGAAAAACTCAGCACCAGCTTCCACTGCCGCCGCACCATGAAGTACAGCAATACCACAACCGGCGTAACTTTCAGCACAACAGCCACGGCTAACCAAACGCCAGCCATTACAGTCCGTCCGCGTATGTGTGCAAGCCACGCAGCAATAAGCAATGCGGCTATAAACAAATAGGTTTGCCCGAAAGCAATGTTCTGGTAAATCGGAAACGCCATTGCAGCCAGCAACACAACGCTGCGCGGAAAACTCAGCGGTGCATACTGCTTCAGCAAACGATGCAGCATGAGCACAAACGCAAGCAATCCAAGTGCATTAAAAACACTGCGTGCCAAAAACGGATCGCTGAATAGCGTAAATGGTTTATAAAACAAGGGCGTTTGCGGCGGAACGGATGTATGATCGAGAAATAAATTACTGCCGCCAACCAACTGCACCGCCTCATTAAACCGGTGTACATCATACACCAAACGATAATCGCTCTCCGAAATAAATGCAGCACCGTAATAGTAATTTGCAAAATCGGAAAGCGGTTTGGCGTAAGCATACCAGATACATACGCAG
>CALRTD020000495.1:0-3528 GCA_943371015.1 Synechococcus sp. UW140
AAAGGAAACCACTGCTGCCCGAAAGCAGCAGTGGTTAAGAAAAACGACAGAATAAAAACTATTTGCCGCAACATGTTTACGGGTGCTGAATCACTACCCTTCCGGTTTGTCGGAGGTTTTGATGATCGGTTATTTCATAAATATACAACCCTTCGGGAAGAGCAGCAACATTTACGGTTTGTTTCATACATGATTCGGGGCAGTTAATGGTTTGTACCAACTGGCCGGTAACCGAGAAAATACTGATTTGAACCAGAGAAACATTATCCAGCGTTTCCAGCGTTGCAAACGTGATCATCTCAGATGCCGGGTTAGGATATACACTGAATTGAACCGTGCCAGAAACAGGCGAAACAGTTATGTTTTCGCGTTGTGAAGAGGTGCTGTTTCCGAATGACTCCGGGTAATGCTCGCCTAAGTAGAAACGTAACAGAGCCTGTGCACTTTCAGACGCGCGTATTGATGTTGATCCCGTTCCAAGACTATCTGCTGCAAGTGCACGTAACTGATTTGTTAATGCAGTATCTGTTTGCAACAGAATAAGTGGCGATGGCGATGTGTTTAACCGAAGCAGCAACTCATTAAGTAATGCAAGTGACGCTTCTTGTACATTCGTTTGCTGACTCAGTGAATCGTTGTGCTGGTTAACCGATGTCGAGTCACCGTCTGTAAGAGCGGCCCAGGTGAGTATCATTTCTGAAGAGTTGCCGTAAGCCAGTTCAAACACAGCGGCTATACTGTCTGTTACATTGTTTATTGACGAATCGTTTAAGTAGGATATGATTACCGTATTCACAGCAATTTCGCGCTCAAAACCAGCCTGAATCAAACTGTCGAGCGAAACCTGACGCAGATGCAGTGCAGCGCTGTCGGTTTGAAGGCGATTAAGAATGTTTGCGCCGGATTGTTGACGCTGTGCTGTTTCGAGTACCGCATCACTTACATAGGGCCAGTATTGTTGTAGCTGAACACCAATGTCGGCACCACGATTTATATTACTGAGTAATGCTGCTGTATTGCCACCATCGAACCGCGCAGAAAGCGTTTCGAACCGATTGCGTTGTTCAATAATGTTTTCCAGCTGAGCAACCCGGTTTCCGCTGCCACTTCCGCTTCCCCCAAAGTTGTTGGGGCAGTGAACAGATTTATTAAATGAATAGTTGTTCTGTGTAACAGTTACCAACGGATGGCGGCACTGCGGAATGAGTTGAGTTTGAGTATTGGTTTGGTAGCGGATGAGTTGCAGACTGCTTTTCGGAGAGTCGAACTGATTGTATTGATTGGGTTGACAGTTGTTGGAAAGGAAACGATTTCGGGTAGTTGTGAAGGCACTTGTGGCAGTACCTTGGTATTGTCCAACGTCGGTTGTAATAGGGTTGCCAATAACGCTGAGCACACGAATATCAAACTGATTATTCGAGTAGTCGTTACAATTATATCGTACTCCGTCAAACGTAGTCGGACCATCATTATCATCGTAAGCAATACAGGCATCTGCAAAACCATTAAAAGTATTATTATAAATAATATTGGTGTTTCCATAGCCATTAAGGTTACTTACACTATTTGAATTGCGAACAATCATCCCTTTACCAAAAGAAACTGAAGCGGACGAAAACGCATTTTGCTCCACCTGATACCCTGAGCAGGCATCAAGATATAGTCCATAAGCGTTAGCGCTTCCATTAGTAGCAAACGTACACAACGCCACCGTAGCATAGTTAAGCCCTGTAAGCAGCATACCGCGTTCGTTATTTACAAAATCGGTATAAGTAACGCTTATGGTTTTAAGCGGGTTGGCGGCCGAGGTATTTATACCATAGTAAAAACCTTCAACCCGGCTGCGCACGGGGTTGCTGCAACCCGCTACGGTGCAGTAGCCTTCAAGAGAGTAGCGTGCATCCAGACTTTCAATTGCAGTACCCCGACTGGTTGTGGGGAGCTGTGTACTAGAGGCTGTGTTCAGGAATGTACAGGCTCTGAATTTTACATCTTCTACGGCATCCATCCGCACCTGTTTTTGTGCCGGGCCAAATGCGGCCGGCCATCCGGCTGTAATTTCAAACGTGCAGTTTGTAAACTGGCATAAGTTGGCCGCGCTTCCGCCGCCGGTAGTGAAATTGAGGTAACTGAGAATTTGCACCGCTTTCAGATTATCGCGAAAAACAGCATTATTGCCCACAATAATTCCGCCGTGATAACCACTGTAACCGGCACGGTCTGTAATTATGCCTTCCTGCATGTGCTGGAGCGTAGCTCCATTGCGAATTTCAACATAACCTTGAGGAGTTGTACTTAGCGGTAACTGTGAAAGAGTTTGGTTGCCCCAAACTTCTATACCATACCATTTTTTGCCGCAACCGTTGCTGATGGTCGCTGCATCAACAATAAGTTTTCCGCCGCGCTGCACAATAATCTTGCGGTTTTCAGACATCAGCAGTTTACTTGACGCACCGCTTATTGTAAGTGTCACACCGGGCGGAATAATGAGATCGCTGTTGATGATGTGTGTTCCCGTCCAGTTGGTTGAGGTGCTTATTGTTTGAGGAGCCTGTGCTGCCGAAGTATTGGCCGGGTTGGCCGCAGCTGTGGGCGATTTCCAGATACCACGGCCAAATGTGGCGGCATAAATTTCTTTGCGGCAGTAATTGATTTTTAAATCCATCACATTGGCTGAAAACGGAATTCCATTCATAAACGGCTGCCAGTAAGGTGATGTCATCGTAGCATTATGATAATATACACCCTCATCAGTTCCCACATAAAGATTGTCGTTCGATCCCTCTTCGTAAATAATGCAGTTTGCCGGGAAAACAGGCAACCCGCTTGATACATCTGTCCAATTTGTACCGCCATTTGCTGTGTAATACACACGCCGCTGACTATTCAGATCAAATCCGCCAACTGTTGCCCAAATTCTGTTTGGGTTTGTTGGATCACTTACGAGATCCGTAACTAGAAACCATTGACAAGCCAGCAGTGTTGCAGAAATATCTGTCCATGATTGGCCACCATTCGTGCTGCGATATACAATTTGCGCCGGCGTGTTGGTGCCGGAAGATTTGTTGTATGCCACTACAATGCAGTTTGGATCCAACTGATTCACATCCATGGCAAATATCTTATAGCTTGCATTTACATTATTTGCAACAATTTGTGTAGAATAACTATATGCAGTTACCATAGGACAAGGAGCAGTTGGAATAATGCTAACGTTACCTTGAGCAGCATATAATGTTGAAGAACTGTTGTGTTGTTTAAATGGCCGATCAAATCGAAAAGCACCATCTACAAGCCAGGTATTGTGTGTATCATAATTACCACCTATTGTTACGTAACCGTATTCAGATTTTGTAGCCCTACAGATTGAAGGAACATAAATTTGTTGTTCACAATCTTTATCAATCAAAGCATGGTAACAATCGCAGCTCCCCGTCTTTTTCCATAAACCGGAGAAGAAATAAATAACACTATTGTCTTGTGTTCCTCCGGCCACAAGGTCGCTGTTGCTTTGAGCAACATCTATAC